>NZ_JAIQZM010000026.1 GCF_023333595.1 Argonema galeatum A003/A1 | reverse complement strand
TGAAGCAGGAAGTAAACGCTGAACCTATTTGACAGCTAGAGTTGTTTGGGTAGGTTTAGGTAAGTTTTATGTAGCGGATAATCTATATAGTATAGGCAGCGATTCTGAGCAAGTGCTTCGGCAAAAAGTGTTGGCGCAGTCAAGCTAGAGGGTAAAGTTCTGGCAGGTAGACTCATCAAAACTTCAGCGGTAACTTCGTCGAGTTGGCGAACTGCGATGGCTGCATCCGCACCAGCGAAGTCGCGCAGTAAACTCAGAACTTGACTGATAATTATATTAGCTGTATCGTTACTTCCATATTTGCCGATTGAGTCAGCTTGTGCAAGAGTAGCGAGTACGGATTGAGAAGCCAAACGCCACTCGATGTCTTGTAGGAAACGGCGAATTAAGCTGGCGAATACAGGAATACTGCTGAGTTCGAGGGATTGACGGATGAGTAACCCATCACCGTGCAGGAGTGCGATCGCTAATCCTAACAATCCCACCAAGATTGCAACTCGCAGCCTTGGTATAGGCACCATTATAGAGAATGTCAACAGTACTGGCGCTAACAGCCAGATGAATGACCAATTCTCCATCAAACCTAATCCGACAAGTAGGATTGTTGAACCTAAGACGATCGGTTCAAATGTCGGTAATCGGTTGGGATGATGGAGCGGTAATCGAGATCTTGGAGTTTTTTGTATCAAGCGGCGAGACATTGAGCGATCGCGTTCGTTACTACGTCGGGTGCTAGGATATGAGGTAAGTGTCCCCGCGCATTGATGCGAACAAGTTTACTATGGGGAATTTTTTCTGCCATGTACTCACCTACTTGAGGCGGCACCGCAATATCATCGCTGGCTTGTAGAATTACAGTTGGTACTTTTAGTCGCGGCAATTCGTTACGATGATCCGACTGGAAAATCACCTTTGATACTGCTTGAGCGATGTCGGGACGAACAGCCGCCAAAGTTCTGGCAAACTCTGCTGCCAATTCGGGTTTATCTTCAGTAGCCATTGCGATGGGAGCAAAGCCGCTCGCCCAAGCATAGTAGTTAGCTGACATAGCTTCGTAGAACGCATCCAACTCATGTTGCTCAAAACCACCGTAATATCCAACATCATTAAGATAACGCGGCGACGCATCCAGAAAAATGAGTTGGCTGAAGCAATCGGGCTCAACTAATGCTGCCAGCAGACTAACCATACCACTTACAGAATGACCGACCAAAATGCTTTTGGTTAGTTTTAATTCGGCACACAAATCCAGCAAATCTTCTGCATAGCTGTATAGGCTGCTGTAGCGGCGGGGGCTGTAGGCAGAAAAATCTGACTTCCCCGCTCCGACATGATCGAAAAGTACAATCCTAAAATCGGTTGAAAATGCTGCTACCTGATGTCGCCAAGCACTTTGATCCGAGCCAAAGCCGTGGGCAAAGACGATCGTCCGAGTGCCATTACCCAAAACCTGGACGTTATTGCGCTGCATTATGCTACTTGTAGTTCCCATGAGCTATGAATCCTTTTTTCCGTTACCTATTCCAGGATAAAAGCTGACAAAAAATTGAGGTCATACCAACTTCCGAACAAAGTGGGTATAAAACCAATGTGATTTTTTCCGAAATTATTCCTCTATCTTATGACAGAGATTAACCGGAGTTTGACGTAATGTGTGAGAAGGCAACAAAAGCTTAAGGATGTTTTCTGCTCTAGCTTGCTTTCGGCATTCGCGCTAATCTAATCCCAGCCCTTCTTCATCAATTCTCATGTCCGAACCTTCAATAACGATCGCACTCAAACTCTTCGCAGCTTATCAGGAAGCTTACGGCGTTCCAGACCTAGTATTGGAGTTCCCAGCTTCCACCCCAGTTGTAACAGTGCTGGATAGGCTGATCGCCGAACATCCCGAACTAGCACAATGGCGCAACATCACCCGTTTTGGCGTCAATCTCCAATTTGTCGAGTCAGATACCGTACTCCAAAATGGCGATGAAGTGGTGCTGATTCCACCCGTCAGCGGAGGATAGGGGAAGGGGCTAGGGGCTAGGGGAAGAGGGAAGAGAGAAGAGGGAACATCTTCATCTGCGTGCATCTGCGTTCATCTGTCTTCATCTGCGGTAAAAAATATTCAAAACTTACTTGGCGGATAAATTATCTTCGGCAAACTTATTCCCAAACAAGGCAATTTTATCGCCAAAAGAAAGGCTTGAAAACAGCTATCTTTTGCTTTTATGATATATACTTACTATGGAGGGCGACAGCTTTAAGCACGGCTAAGTATAAAATTTTACAGTTTTTTGATATAGATTCCAAAGTTTTAGTATTTGAAGTGGCTGCTATATAAGGATTTACTTTTTTAGATCAGTGAATTAGTAAGTAATTTTACTTAAAAAACTTGCATATTTATATACATAAAAAAATTTAGTTATTTTTATGATTAACCAAAATAACCTGGGTTGAGTAACTTTAAAACGATGAAATCCTCTTCCCGTTCGGCTGAGCGCGACTCGACGTTCGGCTGAGCGCTCACGTCGAAGCCTGAGCGCTCGCCGAACGTCTCACGTCGAAGCCTAGCCCCTAGTCATAAGCCATAAGCATACCCGACAAAATAAATCGGGTATGTTTGACGGTGTTTAAAGGTCGTGCTAGTATCAATCGACAGTTGAGAAATAGAGAGCAGAAATCATGACTCAGGCGATCGCAACCCAAACCAAGACAGCAGCCACATTTAAATCGCTCAAGTGTAAAGAGTGTGGTAGTGAGTACGAACCTAAAGCAACTCACGTCTGCGAGTTATGTTTTGGCCCGCTGGAAGTGGCTTACGACTACGACACCATCCGCCGCACGGTTACCCGCGAAACTATTCAAGCGGGGCCAAATTCCATCTGGCGTTATCGCGCCTTTCTGCCCGTCGAGACCGACAACCCAATTGATGTTGGAACGGGCATGACACCGCTAGTACGCTCCAATCGCTTAGCGCGTCGCCTGGGATTAAAAAAGCTATATATTAAAAACGATGCCGTCAATATGCCGACTCTCAGCTTCAAGGATAGGGTGGTATCAGTTGCCCTAACTAGAGCTAGAGAGTTGGGTTTTTCTACAGTATCTTGTGCCAGTACAGGAAATTTAGCTAATTCAACAGCTGCGATCGCAGCTCATGCCGGACTCGAATGTTGCGTCTTCATCCCCGCCGACTTGGAAGCCGGTAAAATTCTGGGTACATTAATTTACGGCCCCACCGTGATGGCAGTGCAGGGAAATTACGACCAAGTGAACCGACTCTGCTGTGAAGTTGCAAATACACACGGTTGGGGATTTGTCAACATTAACCTTCGCCCTTACTATTCCGAAGGCTCGAAAACCTTGGGTTACGAAGTTGCCGAACAACTAGGTTGGGAATTGCCAGACCACATCGTCGCACCTTTAGCATCGGGTTCCCTGTTCACCAAAATTTACAAAGGCTTCCGAGAATTTATCGAAGTTGGTTTAGTTGCCGAAAAAGATGTTCGCTTCAGCGGTGCCCAAGCCGAAGGATGTTCTCCGATCGCGCAAGCATTCCGGGAAGGGCGGGATTTTGTCAAGCCAGTCAAGCCGAGTACGATCGCGAAATCACTTGCGATCGGCAACCCAGCAGACGGCATTTACGCATTGGAAGTAGCCCGGAAAACTGGCGGTAACATCGAATCTGTCACCGATGCGGAAATAGTGGAAGCCATCAAGCTGTTGGCAGAAACCGAAGGCATCTTCACCGAAACCGCTGGTGGTACAACAGTTGCCGTGCTGAAAAAACTGGTGGAAGCTGGTAAAATTGACCCCGACGAAACAACCGTCGTCTATATTACCGGCAACGGACTGAAAACCCAAGAAGCGATCCAAGGCTACATCGGCGAACCGCTGACAATCGAACCGAAGTTGGAAAGTTTCGAGCGTGCCTTAGAACGAGCCCAAACACTCGATCGTTTGGAATGGCAACAAGTCCTCGTTTAATAGGGGCTAGGGAAGAGGGCAGAGGGGCAGAGGGGCAGAGGAGCAGAGGGGCAGAGGAGAAATTTTCTTGACCAATGACCACTGACCAATGACCATTGACAACTGACCATTGACAACTGACCATTGACAACTGACAACTGACAACTGACCAAATAACTATGCCCGTCAAAGTTTTAGTTCCTACTGCTCTGCAAAAGTTCACCAACGATCGCGCTACCCTGGAATGTAGCGCCAACAATATTGGCGAACTGCTAGATTCTCTAGAGCAAAGCTGCCCCGGCATCAAAGCCCGACTTTGCGATGAAAAAGGTGAACCGCGCCGATTTTTGAACTTCTACGTCAACAGCGAAGATATCCGTTTCCTGGATGGAACCGAAACATCCCTCCAAGATGGAGACGAAGTGAGTATCGTTCCGGCAGTTGCTGGTGGTTAAATCCTCTCATCCAAAATCCAAAATCCTTTCATCCAAAATCGAATTGAGCTATGGCAGAAGAAACCGATCGTAACGAAGCCGGAGAAATAGCTCCCAGCACTGTTGACGAGCAGGCTCCCAGCGTTTCCGAAGAACACGCTCCCAGCACTGAGGAGCCAGTGGCGACAGATCTTCCCACTGCAAATGCACCCGATCCAACAGCAGTAAATCCTGAAACAAATCCTAATGCAGCAGAGGAGAAAGCTGCTAAACCAAAAGCTGGTGCCAAAAAACCTCCTAAAGCAGAAGCAGAAGAAGGTGCTGATTCAGATGAAAAAGCTGGTGACAAAAAACCTGCTGCCAAAAAAGAGAAAGCTCCAGCCCTTGAAGACAAACCCTTTGCTGAATTTATTCAACAAGACTACTTGCCAGCTTTAACCGCAGGACTTACCAAGCAAGGCGTTAAGGATTTACAACTAAGCTTTGAAACGCAAAAGATTCCGGTGATTGGCTATGCACAAGAACCTGAATGCTGGCAAATCATAGGTAACTGGGATAAGGGTTTGCGTCAATTTCGCGTCTATTTCATCAAAGACGATATTCAAGGACAACGAGCTTTTTCCTTTGCTGAAAATGGTGGTAAACCCAGTACCCTTGAACCTTTCTTGATTGACGAACGCAAAATTACCCTGGATTTGATGGTGTTTGGTGTCGTTCAGCGATTGAACGCACAAAAATGGTTGGTGAGAAATTAGGGGCTAGGGGCTAGGGGCTAGGGTCTAGCGTTGAGGGAAGAGGGAGAATTTACTTTCTTTTAACTTATCAAAGGGCTAGTGCAGGATGGCGGAAATAACTCACCACTAAAAATTGCCAATGATTGCTCTGGAAATCTTGATTTTTACCACTGACAACTGACAACTGACAACTGACCACTTGCACTAGGGATTTTTTCAAGTCTTAAGTCTTAAGTCAGTAGTTCATATCTCTAGGAAATCATACATGACGACGCCGGAGACAGGGTGGTTGTCAATGCCGACATAGCCAGATTTGACCATTTCCTTCAAAACGGCTTCCACATCGGCAAAGCCTATCCCGGTGTCCATTACAGCTTGGGTTACGGAGATTTTTCCACCTCTAGCGGCAGCCGCTTTGACAAGTTTGACCATCAGTTGGTCGCGAGTAGGGGGAACTACTCTTAAAACCGCAGCTTGATTTATAGGCACGCCCGTGGGAGAATAACCCAGTTTGGCTCTGACCTTGGTGTTGTGTTCCTCCACCATGCCGGGAATGAGAACCAAATCGATTACCTGCCCAATTCCAAATAAGCCAAAGGTACACAGCCACAAAAGCCCCGTGGCAAATTTGCGGTTGTACAGGCGATGCAGCCCGTGTAGCTGAAGTAAGCAGGCCAACCAAAGCAGATAGCTAGTGCCAACGTCATTCATGGATCGATCGCGCCAACATTTTTCAGTTCCGATCTCAATCATAGATATTCTGTAGAGGAAGGTGAAAAAAAATTTTCCTTTCACCTTTTCCCTTTGCCCTTCACCCTTCTTAACATTCCGTTGCAAGTCTTAACCAAATACCAAGTTTCTACTCCCCCGTAGCTTGGTAGACTGGAACGCAGCCAGTACAGCGCCCGATAATAAGTATCGACTCATAAGAAGAGAGCAAAAAAACTTATGGTAGATTCACTGAAGAAACCCAGCTTTGAAGAGTTAAGGCCCGGAATTAAAGTTCCAGCCAAAGAAACCATCCTGACGCCTCGGTTCTACACCACGGACTTTGAGGAAATGGGTAAGATGGACATCTCAGCTAACGAAGATGAGCTGAGAGCGATTTTGGAAGAGTTCCGCGCTGACTACAATCGCCATCACTTTGTGCGAGATGCGGAGTTTGAACAATCCTGGGATTGTATTGACGGGGAAACTCGCCGATTGTTCGTTGAATTCCTGGAACGTTCCTGCACGGCAGAATTTTCTGGCTTCCTGCTTTACAAGGAAATGGGACGCCGGTTGAAGGACAAAAGCCCAGTCCTAGCAGAGTGCTTTAACCTGATGTCGCGAGATGAGGCGCGTCATTCTGGTTTCCTGAATAAGGCGTTGTCCGATTTCAACTTGTCGCTAGACTTGGGATTTTTGACTAAGAGTAAAAACTACACCTACTTCAAGCCCAAGTTTATTTTCTACGCGACCTATCTGTCTGAGAAAATTGGCTACTGGCGCTATATCACAATTTATCGCCATTTGGAAGCCCATCCCGAACATCGGGTTTATCCAATTTTCCGCTTCTTTGAAAACTGGTGTCAGGATGAAAACCGTCACGGCGATTTCTTCGATGCTGTGATGAAAGCTCAGCCGCAAACTTTGAATGATTGGAAGGCGAAGCTGTGGTGCCGGTTCTTCCTGCTGTCGGTCTTTGTTACGATGTATCTTAACGATATCCAGCGGGCTGACTTCTATGCGACGCTCGGTCTGAATGCGCGTGATTATGATATATACGTGATTGAGAAGACCAATGAAAGTGCTGGACGGGTGTTCCCGGTGATTTTGGATGTGGAGCGTCCAGACTTCTACCAGCGGCTTGATACTTGCGTGCAGAATAATGCTCGGTTGAGTGCGATCGCAAACTCCAAGACGCCGAAGTTCCTGCAATTCTTCCAGAAGCTACCTTACTACGTCTCGAATGGTTGGCAGTTGGTGCGGCTGTACTTGAACAAGCCGATCGACATGACTCCTCTCGAAGGAACAGTGCGCTAGTTTTGATTTGTTGCTCCTTGATTCGGATCGGTTCTGCCAAGAGCAGAACCGTTTTTTCTATATAATTCATACTCAAAATGAAATTTAATTACTCGCTTTTATTAATCATCAGTTGCTTGACAATGGGAATAACACCCGCTTGGAGTCAAACGCAACCAGAAACAACGCCTAGTTCCAATGCTAGGGATTTAGATTTAAGTCCAGAAATTATTGAAAATAGTCCGGTGTTGCAGCGGTGGATGCGTAAAGTCCCCGATGTTTTGCACGAGATTAAGAATGACCCCAGCTTTCGGACGCGGGTGCGGTTGGGTTATACTCAGTTTCCTTCTACCGATGATGCGGATGCTGCAATGGTGGGAGTGGAGGATTTGTTTATCGGTAGAACTGGGTTGACGGTGAGTGGGGATTTTCAGACCACGTTTAATGGCGATCGCCAAACTTATGGTGGAGATTTGCGTTATTATGTGCTACCATTAGGCGGTTATATTAATATAGCACCTGTCGTTGGTTATCGGCATTTGGAAACCGATCGATATACAACAGATGGAATGAATGTCGGTGCTAAATTGCTGTTAGTTTTATCTCGCGGCGGTGCAGCAGATATTTCTTTAACTCAGAGTTGGGTATCTCCCGGTACGAATGAGGAAGTCGGTTTGACTACCATTTCTACTGGTTATGCGGTTACTCGCAATTTCCGAATATCGACAGATATTCAGAAACAGAATGCAAGACAAGATAAAGATACTCGCTTCGGAATTGCTTTGGAGTGGATGCCCTAAGAAAATTTTAGATTTTAGATTTTAGATTTTAGATTGAAAAACTAGATGATATCATGTCCGGTAGCATCTGTTACCTAAAAAAGTCGTGTGATTATTCTTATCTGCGTTCATCTGCGTGTATCTGTTTTCATCTGCGGTAAAAATTTAACCAAGGATGAAAACAGACAATTTGACGATATTACTCATATACTAACGATGCAACCGGACACGATATGACTTCAAAGTAAGGAAGCGACTGTGTTTGCACTCAGCACTTTGCGGTATAACATGATTAGTCTGTTTTACTCAGCTAGTTTAAATTCTAATATTAAGGTTTGAATGCGATCGTTAAATTCAGCAATCAATTCTTCGTTTGGCGGTATAGCCACATCGTTGTAAAATGCCACAACAGCAACAACTTCACCCGACGCCAGAATGGGTACACCCAAACCAGCTTTTAAACCGGCTTTTTTGGCAAGATGCGATCGATAATAGATAGCAGGTTCTAACTCTACATTTTCGATCCATTCCGGTTTTTGCATCATCCACACGCGACCCGGTAAACCCGCGCCTGCTGCAAAGGTAAAACTTTCCGATTCCTTTCGGAAATCTGCCAGTTCCTCTGATACCATATAATATGCTGGATGGAGACGCATCAGCTTGCTGTCTGGAATCCACACTTCGCCGTATTTCCAGCCAGAGGTTTCGCAGATTTGTTTGAGGATGTTTGTCAGGTCAGCTTGCAAGTTGTCGATCTTAACTTTCTCCACAAGAGTGTTTTGGTTTGAGCGAACTACTGGCAAAGGTACAGCAATTTTATGTGGGAAACTGAGTAATTTGACACAAAATCCTCAATAGACATCTCCTTTCAAAGAATGTAGAGACGTTGCATGCAACGTCTCTACAAGGGTTCAAGGGTTAGCACCTTTAATTTCTGGAGATGTCTAATGCTTGAAGGCGAGATACCCGACTTCTTAAAGAAGTCGGGTATCTGAACTGCTGGGGGCGATCGCATTCTAATTAGATAAGCCGTGATAAAATAGTTCTCATAACTCCGACTACTTGCTTTCTGGGAAATTGCCCCAAATGGTACAAACACCATCCAAACCCGTCACATTAGAAGAGTTTCTGAAACTACCAGAAACAAAACCCGCCAGCGAGTATATTGACGGAAAAATAATTCAAAAGCCAATGCCCCAAGGAAAACACAGTACTATTCAGACCGAACAGGTTACTGTTATCAATGCTGCCCTAAAACCTCGGCGAATTGCACGGGCTTTTACCGAACTGCGGTGTACCTTTGGCGGACGATCGATCGTACCGGATGTGTCGGTGTTTGTTTGGGAGAGAATACCTCGCGATGAGAATGGCGAAATTGCCAACGTTTTTCAGTTAGCCCCCGATTGGACGATCGAGATTTTATCGCCGGAACAAAGCCAGACGAAAGTCACCAAAAATATTCTACACTGTCTGAAATACGAGACACAGATGGGTTGGCTAATCGATCCAGATGAGAAAACAGTATTTGTTTATCTTCCCAGGGAACAACCCGAAATATTTGACGAACCAGAACAGCAACTTCCCGTACCTTCTTTTGCTAGTGATTTACAGTTGACTGTAGGAGAGTTATTTAGCTGGCTTTTGGAGTAATGCAAGTTGGTAGTTAGTAGTAGGTAGGTTGTTGCGCTTGGGCATAAATTCCCGGCTAGATTATTTTTTTTTCAGTAATGAGTTAAAGCGATAAATATCATCTTTAGATGCAAAGGCGTTCAATGGTAAGTAGTAAAATTCTTTTTGTGAAACAATGAAGTAATAACTACGCCTTTTAACAAGTCTTTGAATATTGCCAAAGTCTATTTCTATTCTACTATCATCTACAAAATGTAATGTTATACCTGCCTCACTTATCTCAAATTGATGACCTTTATAAGCCCGGTTATTTTCCTGCAAAATCAACGCTAATGCTAAGAAACTCACAAACAATACAATTACCATAAACATAGGCACAAGTAAAGACAGAAACACCTTAAAAGGAAATAAAGACAATCTTATAGATATCGGAATAGCTATCAAGATCACCACCAGGATTACAATAAATCCATTCATCATATCTTTGAACAAATCCCAAATTGTCCATCTGTATTCACGGCTTATTATCTGCATAATGTTTCTATATTTACTCTAAAAAACAATATAATCTTGCTAAGAAAGGCGTTCATTTCTTGTTATATTAGGATCGGCATACATTAAGATTAGTGTGTGGCGTCGGCTTTTAGAAGTAACATAGAAAAAAATTAACAATTTGAAACAATGCCTAGAACGCCGATTTAGTAATCGTAGGGGCTTTCGCATTCGGACATAAAATCCAGGGTTATTTTATCATTATGGAAGACCAGCCAAACTTACTCTCGATCGCTGAATCTTATCTGCGGGATAAAGTCGCTACCATAGCCGCTGAAATTGATAGCAATCCAAAAGCTCTCCAAAATGCACTCAAAGGTTTGGGCGAATTAGGCGTCCTTGCGCTGAGAATTCCTCAAGAATGGGGCGGTAAAGGTGTCAGCGAAGAAACTTTTCAGTCTTTCCAGGAACTGATAGCCAAATATTCCGGCGCTTTAGCTTTCTTGCAAACTCAACACCAAAGTGCTGCTGGTATGCTTTTTGAGAGTAAAAATGCCTCTCTCAAACAAGAATACCTCCCCCGCACTAGCAACGGTCAAGTGCTGCTGGGGGTAGGCTTTTCGCAACTGCGACGATCGGGCCGACCGCTAATTGTAGCTAATCCTGTAGAGGGAGGTTATGTATTAGATGGAGAAGTTCCTTGGGTAACTGGATGGGGTATATTTCAAGATTTTATTGTCGCCGCCGTTTTACCGGATGGTCGGGCTGTTTTTGGGATGGTTCCTTTTGTGGAAACATATCGAAATTCAGACGGTGCGATTACTTTTAGTCAACCGATGCAGCTGACAGCAATGACATCTACCAATACTGTAACGGCAAACCTGAACAAGTGGTTTTTACCCGTTGAACTTGTTGTTTCTATTAAATCTGCTGGTTGGATTCATGAAAACGATAAAAAGAATGTTTTGCGAGCGACTGGTTTGGTACTCGGTTGCGCTAGTGCTGGTATCGATATTATCGAAGCCGCCGCCATAAATAAGTCGCTTTCGTTTATAAATAAAGCATTGACGTTGCTGAATAGCGAACTCGCTCAATGTCGAACTACCATTAGAAAAGCTCAAGGAAATACAGCTATTACGCTAACAGAAAAGCTGCAATTGCGAGCTTGGTCGATCGACTTGGCGGTGCGAATAGCTCATGCAGCAGTTACTGTTTCTAGCGGTGCTGCTAATTACGCGCACCACGCAGCACAGCGTGTTTACCGAGAAGCGCTGGTGTTTACTGTTTCCGGTCAAACTACCGCAGTAATGGAAGCCACGCTTGAGAGGTTAACTCGTCCTCAAAATAGCGATCGCGAAAAAACCATTACCTACTCGCGATCGATCCATCTAAGTCATGCGATCGATCCTCATATACCCCAATGGCCCGGAGATCCACCTGTAGAATTTGAAACAGTAGCCGCACTAGAGAAAGATGGTTATTATCTGCGGCGTTTTTCCCTTGGCGAACACAGTGCAACCCATATTAACGCCCCCAACAGTTTTCACGCTACTGGTGTCGGAATTGACAAATATCCTGCCGAATCGCTAATTGCACCTGCTGTGGTAATCGATATTCGCGACAAAGTTGCCGAGCGTCCCGATTACGTCCTAACTATTGCCGATATTAAAGTTTGGGAAGCACAACACGGTCAGATTCCACCTAATAGTGTAGTGCTGCTGTACACAGGCTGGCAAGATAAATGGTTTGATAGCAATGCGTTTCTCAACTCGGATATGGAAGGAGTTCTGCATTTTCCGGGATTTGGAAGTGAAGCGACGGAGTTCTTGCTAAACGAACGTCAAATTGCTGGTGTGGGAATCGATACTCACGGCGTAGATTCCGGTCAAGATACAACCTTTACTACTAACCGTTTGGTATTAGAAAAACCCAGGATTGTGCTGGAAAATTTGACTAATTTGGAGCAGTTGCCAGCAAAAGGTATTACCTTATTTATTGGTGTTCTTGGCCTCAAAGATGGCTCTGGTTCTCCTGCTGCTGTAATGGGGTTAGTACAAGGGCCCCCCTAGCCCCCCAAATCTGGGAGAGAAGCACTATTCTCCCCCCAGATTTGGGGGATCGGGGGGGCAAAACCTGGGTTTTTGCGTAACTCCTGTTGCTGATAAAAATTAGCCAACTCGCAAACTTTGAGCCGCTATTTTGAGTGGAGCGAGCAATTCCAAGGGTACGTGCAGCTGATTGAGAGTTGTGCTTTCTGTGCTTTTGGAGTTAGCGGGGCCGTGGTAATCGCTACCGCCAGTTACGAGTAAACCATACTGGTGGCACAAACCTAAGAGAGTTTTTTGCTGTGTTGGGGTGTGATGGGGATGGTAGACTTCCACTCCCATTAAACCAGCGGCTACCAATTCCTTGAGAACTTCTTCCACAGCACCACCTCGGAACAGGTAGGCATGGGCCCACACGGGGACAGCACCGCAATTGCGTAATAATGTGATGCCATCAACGATCGAGAATTTTTCGTAATGCACGTAAGCGGGGCCATCATCGCCCAACCAGCGATCGAATGCTTCGGCAGATGTTTTTGCATAACCCGCTTGCACCAGTGCTGTGGCAATATGAGGGCGTCCGGGTGCCATGCCTTCTCCCATTTCGGGCAATTTAATTGGATATCCCAATGCGGCTAAATTGGCAAGCATTTTGGCGGCGCGGCGTTTCCGTCCTTCCAGGCGTTCTGACAGGGCTGGTGCCAGTTGTTCTCGATTTGGGTAAAAACCGAGAATATGCAGAGAGCGATCGTTGTGGACGGTGCTAAGCTCTACACCGGGGACAATTTCTAGGCCGCAGACAGAGGCAGCAGCTATTGCTTCATCCCAACCTGAGAGGGTATCGTGGTCGGTAATTGCCAAGGCTTTCACTCCCGCTTGGGCGGCTTTTTTGACGAGGGCACTTGGAGTGAGGGTGCCATCAGAGTAAGTAGTGTGACAGTGAAGTTCTAACATTCTGGTTAAAGGTAGTCTCGGTGTACGGGCATCGGGCGAAAAATTTTATTCTAGAAGTTACAAACCTGGATGTATAGCATATCTTCGGTGTTTGAGGTCGCTTGCACCTCACCTCTCACCGGAATAAGGGGACTGTAAGTATGATAGCCAAGATAAACAGTCTTGTTGCTAAATTTGCCACAATTAGTTTGGGGGTTGAGAGCGTAACGCCGGATCTTCCATATTTACTATGCTATTTGAGCAGAGGAGCAGAGGAGCAGAGGAATAAAAATGTTATTTGTTTGAACAAAAGCATAACAACTCCGAAAGAGCCGAACGCGATCGCGTTACCCTTTGTTTCTGACTGACTAACGGTAAACATTGACTAATCAACAACAAATTCTCAAAACTGGTAACAGATAACCGATAAATGCAATACCAAATTGGTGGTACTCTCACAAAAAATGCGCCCAGTTATGTGGAACGGCGAGCTGATTCCGAGCTTTATGAAGCTTTAAAGCAGGGTGAATTTTGCTACGTCCTTAACTCTCGGCAAATGGGCAAATCTTCACTGCTGGTCAGAACCAAGGAGCGTCTCCAACAGGAAGGATTTAAGTGTACCGTTATCGACATGACCGTTGTTGGTGGTGAAAATATCACCCCACTGCAATGGTATAAGGGAATTATTGCCGATTTATGGTCAGGCTTGAATTTATCAAAAAAACTTAATTTTAAAGCTTGGTGGCGCGAACAAGAAGATATTTCCTTACTCCAAATCCTGAGTTTATTTATTGAAGAATTACTGCTAGTTCATTTTCCCAACGATCGAGTCTTTATTTTTCTTGATGAAATTGATAGCATTCTCAGCCTAAATTTTTCTGTAGATGACTTCTTTGCTCTGATTCGGTTTTGTTATAACCAAAGAGCAATTAACCCCGCTTACAACCGCATTACTTTTGCTATTTTCGGAGTGGGCACGCCATCCGATTTAATTCAAGACCAAAATCGCACGCCATTTAATATTGGTAGAGCCATCCAATTAACTGGTTTTGATTTGCCCGAAGCTGCGCGACTAGCTGAGGGATTAAAAATCAAACAAGGGAACGCACAGGCAATTTTAAAAGAAGTTTTAGTTTGGACGGGAGGACAGCCATTTCTCACTCAGAAGCTTTGTAAGTCGATCGCGCTTTCAAGCCAAAATACCATGAGTGGAATGCTGACCATTCCGCCGGGAACAGAGGCATACTGGGTGGAAAGCATAGTCAGGTCAAGCATCATCGAGCGCTGGGAATCCCAAGATGAACCGGAACATCTGCGGACAATTCGCGATCGCATCGAACGCAATGGAAAACGCGCCGGAAGAATGCTGGGCATATACCAGCAAATCTTACAAGGTGTTGAAGTTAAAACAGATGATAGTCGAGAACAAATTGAATTGCTACTCAGTGGTTTGGTTGTCAGGGAGAAGGGATTGTTCAAGGTAAAAAATCCTATCTACGAACAAATTTTTAACATCAAGTGGGTAGAAAAACAATTAACTTCTTTGCGTCCTTATTCTCAGACATTGGATGCTTGGGTAGCATCAAAACAGACTGACAGCTCGCGTCTGTTGCGCGGACAAGCTCTAAAAGATGCCCTCGCTTGGGCGTTGGGTAAAAGTTTGAGTGACTTGGATTATCAATATTTAGCTGCCAGTCAAGACTTGAGCAAGCAGGAAACTCAAAATGCCCTAGAATGTCTTGAACAAGCTAATCAAATCCTTTCATCAGCTAGACGGAAAGTAAAGAAAGAACACCTCAAGCACAGAATTTGGCCTGGTTGGACTGGCGTAACTGCTATATGCGTTGCTAGTTCGATTGTTTTGTTACGTTTGATGGGATTATTGCAGGGAATTGAATGGGATGTTTTAGACCAGTTTTTTCGCTTTCGTCCTTTAGAATCTCCCGATCCGCGTATAGTTATTGTCACTGTTGATGAAACCGATATTACTCAAATTGGACAGTGGCCTATGCCCGATACAATTTTAACTCAGGCAATTAAAAATATAAAAGCTCGCAATCCCAGAGCGATCGGTCTAGATCTGTATCGAGATTTGCCCGTAGAACCCGGTCATCAGGCATTAAAACAACTGTTTGAGTCCACTCCTAATCTGATTGGGATTGAAAAAATCGTTGGCAATAGGATTCCTCCACCGCCAATCTTAAGTCAGTTGGAACAAGTTGGCTTTGCTGATGTGGTGTTGGATGCGGATGGCAGAATCCGTCGCGGGTTGATGTCGGTTGAACACCAAAAGCAAATTCATTTGAGTTTAGGATTGCAACTTGCCTTAATATATCTAAAAGCCGAAGGGGTAACTGCAAAACAGTTAAACGACTATCGGTTGCAGTTAGGTCGAGCTATCTTAGTACCTTTTCATGGGAATGAAGGCGGCTATGTCCGGGCTAATTCTGGTGGGTATCAAATCTTGCTGAATTTTCGCGGTTCCTTAGATAATTTCCAGACAATATCTTTCGCCGATGTGCTGAAGAATCGGATTCCGCCAGATTTGATGAAAAATCGGATTATTATCATCGGTACAACTGCTGAAAGCCTCAATGACCTTTTTTATACGCCCTACAGCAGCAGTTTGTTCCGCACGCCTAAGCGTACATCGGGAGTGGCGATTCATGCTAATTTGATCAGCCATATTTTGAGTGCTGCTTTAGATGGGCGACCTTCGATCCGGGTTTGGACTAAACCGCAAGAGTGGCTGTGGATTTTGGTTTGGTCAGCTATCGGCGCATTGTTAAGCTGGAGGTTGAAGCCTTTGCAAATCGCGTCCGGTATCTTTTTAGCTGGTTCGGGGTTATTATTGGTTGCTTACCTGGCTTTTTTGCGGGGGTGGTGGTTACCCGTTGTTGGGCCAATGCTGGGTTTGGTCGCAGCTGCGATCGCTTTTGCGATCGTCATCAACAAACGATTAGAACAGCTTCAACTCCGACGAATTCTGGATTTACTTTTAGAAGAATGCGCTACTTATCCCACTGCGGGGCGTATTGCGATTGAATATCTCAAGCAATCAGAAAGCGATCGCAATCAAGCTTTTATCCAAAAGTGGACGATCGATCGAAATTTACGCTAAAACTCAAGTCAAATGGGTAATAGTCCGCACTTTGCTATAAGTATGTGGGCATAATTAAACGTAAAACTGCCACGATTAGAAACCCGGTTTCTTGGAGAAACCGGGTTTCTTGGACAATACCTTCGCCATTTCTTTGTAGGTTGGGTTGAGTGAAGCGAAACCCAACGCATTTGCCCTAGTTTCGTGCCTCAACCCAACCTACAAAGCTTCTTCCTGCCAGGATTAGAAACCCGGTTTCTTGGAGAAACCGGGTTTCTGGGAGTTCAGTTTATTTACGCCCACCTACTTATCTACTTCCTTTCCATTACCCGAATCACTCCTTGTAACATCGGATCGTTAGGATCGAAATTTTGTTCGCAAACTAAGCCCAAAAACCACGTATATTCCTTATTACTTTCCATTCTTGGGGCATCTTCTGGTAATTCAAAAGTAAATTCACCAGGACTTATAGGCACTGACAGAATTGTCTGGTAATAGTAACTTTCATTGGCATCTCTCAAGCTAAAAAAGATTTTTTTAGCTACAGTTTTAGGAATGTAAACCGAAAAAACTGGGCGTTCTGAAATGGATTGACTATAGCTTGGTATGAGAACTTTGAAACCAGATAAACCCTCGACCAATTCATCTTCTGCACAACGTCCTCCGTTACGAGATCCTGCTCCTGCTGTGTCATCTGGAGTGCCATCTTTAGGCGGTTTAAAAATTGTATTAGAGTTGGTATTTATAAATAATTCACTCTGCGCCATTACGGGAGGTGCTACTATCATTTGCAATCCTATAAACATAGCAAATAAAATCAAATACAAGCAGATTTTTTTTACGATCATGGTTCAAACTCCTTTGTGGTAAACCAACATTTCGCCAAAGCCTGAAAAATAAACGACCTGGCAGTTTAACTGAGCCATAAGCGATCGCCCTCACAGCCAATTACCGAGCAATATAAAAGGTGCCCAATAATAGGGATGATTGTATTTTTCTTGCTTAAGCAGTAATAATTGAGCTTGACGAAGTGCTTCAGCTTTGTTTTTACCCCCTTGAATCAGATTTTTGTAAAATTCTACCATTAGCTTGGTTGTAGATCGATCGTTGACACTCCACAGCGTTGCCACCGTACTGCGAACTCCAGAACGCACAGCTAATCCTGCCAATCCTAAAGCTGCTTTTTTGTCTCCAGAAGCAGTTTGACAAGCGCTGAGAACGAGTAGTTCAATAGGTTTTTGGCTGTTTTGTTCACTGATTTTGAGTAATTGAGATAAAGTGTAGACATCAATCCGACCGTCCCAAGTTAACACAAAAGTATTTTCCGGTTTGGAACTAAACTGACCGTGGGTAGCCAGGTGAACGACAGGATAAGAATGGGTTTCAATTTGCTTTTCTAAAGCTTGACGAGTAAATTTTTCATCAAGAATAACTTGAGAATAAACTGTCTCGCTAATTTGTTTTACTTCATCTTTTACAGCAGGTAAAGCGGCAAAACCACTTCGAGCTTCAGTTAAACCTCCGATTAAAGATTGGAGTTTAATTTGTGGTAGCGATCGCGGTTCTAATAACTGCAAACCAGCCGTTAGCGCGACGCTGTATTTTTCAATCAGATAGCGATCGCCATCGTGAAGTGCTGCCATAGGGACGTTGCGAAACACACCATCTAGCACGAATACTAAAGTTTCGAGCTTATTTTTAGCTAATTGCACTTCTACAGGTCGAATTAGCCAGTCATAAACTTGTTGGGAAAGACGCAGGCGCTTTTGGTTTGATATAGCCGGACTCATTGTCTGTCGCAATTCGCTGATTGTTTGTTCAACTTCAGCTTGAGGTAGTGCGGTACTGTATGTACTTAAGGGTTGTCCGGGAAGGGAGAGAATTGTTGCTAAACGGTCTGCTAGAATAATGGGATAAATGACCGCAGCAGTGCGATCGCCCTCTTTTATAACTTTTTCAATTTGCTCTGTTTTAGGATTTAAACAAGGGATGCGAAAGAAGTTTTCTAACTCTGCTAGCTGAAGCGATTCTATCACATTTCTCGCTTGTTTGAGGTTATCTTGATTATCCGGGTATAGCAACAAAAGGCTGACGAGATTGCGGTAAATTGGTTCGATTTGCTCCTGAAAATAAAATTGCACGTTCTCGTTGGTGGCAACTAAATCGCTGCGAAGAGATTGCAGTGTATTGTAAGCTTGTTTATTATAAGCGATCGCCCCTTCGATATCCCCTTGTTCTCTGAGAAGTCGTGCTATTTGCCATTCCCATTGATAAGTAATCTCAGCAGCATTAATGTCCAGAGCGATCGCAAGGGCTTGTTGCGTTACCGTTTGCGCCTCTGACCACTGTTGAGTTTGTTCGTATAATTGACCTAGCGTTCCTAAAGCGTGAGATTCTGCTTTTTTATCTCCCAGACTTTTCGCCTGTTGTACTGCTTCAGCTATAAGTTGGGCAATTCCTTGATTATCGATCACCGCGATTTTTCTTGCTCGTGCATTAAAATCTTGGATTAGTTCTTGCTTATTAACAAAATCGATCAGATTATGCGCCAAATAAACCCGTGCGTAAATATTATCGCGACTGGGTGGTAAATTAGTTATATTCGCTAAAATTTGCGGAATTAATACCTGAGCATCTGCTAACGCATTTACTTCCAACAATAAGCTCATTTGATTGATCTGGGCAGATAATGTTACAGCCAGCCAATCTTTATTTGTAGTTCTACTTTTCAGCGCTACAGCCTTTCGGTAATAGTCCAAAGCGACTTCTATTTCGCCTAGCATTCTAGCAGTATTGCCCAAACTGAATAGCGTTTCACTTATTTGTGCAGGCAAATTTAACTGTTGAAAAATCGCCAAACTTTGCTCTAAAATTTTTTGGGAGCGAGGTAAGTTGCCGATCGTCCCTAAAGCCACGCCTAAACCGCGCAAACCAATGGCTTGCAGCGGAAAATGAAAGCGCTGCTGCATCTTTTCCACGAGTCGCTCGAAAGTATCTGGAGCGACCCGATCTAAGCCTTGACAATTTGATTCTTGAATGTTAAGCGATCGCATTAAATCATCAATCTCAAGCGCTTGTAATAATATATTGCAGGAACGACGGTATTGCCCCTCCTCTTCCAATGCTTGCGCCTGATTAATTTTACTGCCTAGCACCCCTATTTCATCTTTTGTTTGAAAATAAAGCTTTTCTGCCATTGACCAGCTTGCCAGAGCAGCTTGAGCTTTTCCTTGCGCCAATTGCAAACTTGCTTGAGTATCGAATGCTTGAGCCAAAATCTTGAGATTAGGTAGCCTTTTTAAGATAGTTATGCTTTGAGCGATCGCCTTTTCCGCCTCTACATAATCTCCCAAACCTTCATAAGCCCAAGACAAATAGTATAAACTTTGAGCTTGGTTTGCCATATCTGCCAAAGCCTCAAACTCTTTGGCTGCTTTTTGCAAGTCCTCAACTGCCGCAGTAAAACGACCAGACTGATAATCGTTTTTGCCTTTTTCTAATAAAGTAATAGCAGTTCCAGGCTGACTTACTGGTATAACAGTTAACTCTTGTGCAGAGCCGGACAGAATTGCTGTGACAAATAACAGTGTCAGTAACGTTAAGGCAATGAAAGTGCTTAATCTCCTACGTGCTTTTATGGTAGGCATTGACTTCGTTGAGAGAGCAACTGAGAAGTGCGATCGGCTTGGGCCGTAAGTATAATAGTGCCATTTGAACTCATTATCCAACCTTGCGCCTCCACAATTTGTTCGCTGCCCGTATCATTTGGCAATTTTTCGCGATCGATTCTTCTACTGACTTCTCTAGAGCGATCGGACAACGCAAATAAATCTCGCCTGTCTCGCCACAATTCTCGACTCCTGAGCATTTGGTTCGGACTATCAGGTAAACCGCCCCGTCCCGTAATGGAAAAGCGATTACCGCTAGAGGCAGGACAACCGGCAATAATTTTATCTGATGGATCTTGGGGGGTATTGGGCAATTCTACTAACCCAGAAGCGGGGTCTACTTCTGGGGTATTAACTTTCACAACTCCATCAATACCCAGTTGAGAACTGGCAGTAATTTGACTATCGGGAAACACATAGACTCCGAGAGATGAAATCTCAATATTACCCCCATTTCCCTGAAAAGCATTGCCATTGATATCGCTATTTTCCAAAGCAACTAAAATGCCCGTATCAATGCTGATATTTCCGCCATCGCCACCACCACTGTCAGACGTTCCCGCACGAGTAGAAATTTGACTGTTATTTCGGAAATTCAGGGAATCAGAAATGTGCAGGTTAATATTACCCCCTTGACCATAAATGCTGGTAGCAACAATAGAGCCCTTATCCAAGAAAATAGAACGGGCAAAAATATTAATATCGCCCGCATTCCCAAAACCTTGCCCGCTGACGGAAACAGCGGCTCCATTGCGAATATTCAAATCTCCTGTAGTAATGGTGATGTTTCCCCCTTGTCCAGAAGCAGTTTGCACAGAAGAAGCAAATAAGCCCGTAGCCAGGAGTTGACCGACATTGGCTGGATCTGTCAGATCGATCGCCTCAGACACATTTACAGTCAAATTCCCTGCTTTGCCGGAAGAAAAGGAGGTAGTGAGTGCCAATGCGCCCCCTTTTGCAATCAGATGACGAGCAGTTAAATTCAGATCGCCCGATCGCGCATCGGTAAACGTGCCAGTACCTAAAAGGGAGTTATCTATTTCCAAAGTATCGATCGTATTAATCGTAATATTTCCTCCCTGTCCCAAACCCAAAGTGGAAGTTGCTACCAGTCCTCCATTGCGGGCAATAAAATTAGGCGTTTCGATTACAATGTTGCCAGCCGCCCCACCCCCGGCAGTGGCGTTGACGATACCGACATCGTAGTTAGCTAGCTTCACCGTACCATTAAAAGCCGGAACAATCAGATTTTGTTGCAGATAGTCAACTCCCACCCCAATTACTTCCACAGATTCAGCCGCATTAATAATAATATTGCCTCCCATACCGTCACCAGATGTAGAAGCATTGATAATCCCGTCATCGATTTGCAGCCTGCGCGTATTCAGTTGAATATTTGCACCTGAATTAGATACGGTGGTAGCCGCGATACTGCCTCGGTTGTTGACAATAATTGTGTCAGCATTCACCTCCAGCCTTCCGGCTTTGCCTATGCCATCACTTCTAAGGTTAATCGCACCATTATTGAGTACCCTAAAAACGGGTGTATTAATAGTTATGTTTCCGGCATCTCCTGAAGGGACATCAGGCAATCCAAAAAATTTTCTTATGGATTCACTCGTAATACTAGAAGACGATGAGATATTACTTGAATTTCCTGAAACTTCTACAAACTGAGAACCATTGACGGTGACGCTTCCGGCATCCCCATTGCTAGCAGTAGCAGCAGCGATAGTTGCTCCATCCTGAATTATGAGCGAACCTGTGTCGATCGTTAAGTTGCCTGCTCGACCTTCTCCAAACGATGACACATTGATATTGCTGGGAAGAGAACTTTTCTGTTCCCTTCCTATTACTTCTATCGAATTTGCCAGAACATTTACGGAACCTGCGTTGCCAGATCCGAAAGTTACTGATGTTACCGTTCCTCCATCTTCAACCGTCAACTGCCCCGTTGACAAAGTAATATTTCCCCCATTTCCCGACGCATAAGTTGTCCCAACAATAGCGCTCAGTAGGATGGGATTAACGGGTGAACTGCCAGCAACTCTGGTAGATTCAGCAGCATTAACGGTGATGTTGCCTGCTGTTGCTGGACTGTAGGTAACAGCTTCAATCTGTGCCGCACCGAGTATGTCTAGCCGCTTGGTTGAAAGCGCAATATCTCCTCCCATTCCCCCAACAGCTTGGGTGTGTAAGCCAGTGCGAATTGCGCCATCTGGAGTTGTGCCTATTAGTTGTACAGATTCGCTGGCATTGACGTTAATATTTCCTGAGAGTAGGGGACTTCGGTTTTGAATTAAAAGTACCGAACCATCGCGCATTTCCAAATTTCTCGCTTGCACCTGGATCGAACCGCTACCCGCACCGGAAACATCCGCCAAGGCACGTGAATTAAGTCTAATATCCCCGAAATTTTGTACATCAGAATAGTCTAAATTCCAGCCAAAAGCAGTAGGATTGATGCCAACAAAACCATCTTTAACGCTGCCTAATTCAATTCTTCCCGACTCAGCGGTTAGGGTGCCGCCAGAAATGGTAACATCGCCTCCAACCAAAGCGAGGGTATTTCCAGGCTGAACTCGCAACCCGGAATCGTTATTATCTCTTTGGTATGGTGAAAATATGGGAATTTTTACTGTTAAATTGTGTCCAGTGCCTGTTACTTGAATTGCGCCTGGATTTGACCCGTACTGCAAACCAAGGGGAACTTTGATAGTTAGCAATGGTGGAGTTTTTGGGTTGGTGGCACTGAAGGAGTAATTATCAAAAATCACACTGTTAGCTGTGCTGGCAAAGAAAGAACCGGAAATATCTAGCCTCGCATTTTCTCCAAAGATAATGCCATTGGGATTAACTAAAAAGAGATTGGCAGCACCGTTAATTCCTAACGTCCCCAAGATGCGCGAGGCGTTTTTACCAGTCACGCGAGTGAGGATATTGGCGATCCCGTTGGGGTTAGCGAAATAAACCTGCTGTCCGTCGTTGATGTTGAATTCCAGAAAACTGTGGAAGAGGTTGCTGCCTCGAATTGCTCCCCCTTCAATTAAGTCTCGTCCTCCTTCAGGGGTGAGAGTAGAAGTTTCTCCTCCCAAGGTGCTGTCTGGGGTAAGCTGAGCTGTCACGGGGATATTCACGAAGGCGAAAGCAGCTGCGATCGCGATCGTAGCACTGCCAAACTTCAAAATTTTTGCCATCTGCATCTATACAAATTGATTGAACTGTGCTAATATTGCCTATTGCTTTTTCTGGGAGGATTAGTTTGATCGATCGTTCTCTGTCTGCTCATCATCTTTCATTATATTTTCACTATCTAATGTAAGTTGCTAGTTATATCATTAAAGCTGGTAGCAGTAGGTACGTAGTTGCGCTTTAGCGCTCAAAGAGCGCTAAAGCGCAACTACGTACCCCATTATCCATTCTGAACAACAGCCAATGTGGGAAAAATGTTACAGCAGTTTTCAGGTGCAGAGAAACCCGGTTTCTTCAAGAAACCGGGTTTATGGAGTGTACTTCATGCAACTGAAACCGGCTGTAATTTAATGGGAGTAGTATTCCGATTAGTTTTTTTGAATTATTAGATGAGTTGGCTTGTATGTGCGAATAAAGTTAGTCATTACCTCTCTTTCTTCAATTGTTGGAGTTGCAAAACAGCCTGAAGTTCCGGTTTGAGAATTATTCTTGAATGCTGACGGGTCGTAGTGAACTCCCATTCCGCTGCGACCTGTCTTGAAAGTAGGTGTAACGGGTGACCAGACTCCACCAAACTCACCACCAGCCTTCTCCACACTGCCAGGGCGATCGAAAGTATAGACACCAAAGGGGATGGGAGTTTGAGACCCTTCTATGTCAGAGGGAGTTTGTTTGCCCACCCTGCCAGAAACGCACCGCACAGTATTAACTACTTTGCCTGTACCATCAATCAATTGAGTGCGGTAAACCTTTAGTCCGCCGCCAATAGTTTCGTTAGTCTGAGTAGCGACAACTTTAGGTCCTTTAATCGAGACAGAATTATCGTTGTTGTTGTCAGCTGGAGTTTCTCTAGAGAGAAAGTCAAAGGCTACCCAACGATTAGGGCTGATCTGCACCCAATTCTTTCCCCCACCCGCTACGGGGTCACCCGTAACCATTACCTTCGCACCATTAGCAACGGTATCAACGACCTGACCGTTGGGGCTAGAGCGAACATTTAAAGGGTCGCCCTGAGTTCTCACAATAGCGGTATAACTCATTGGTTTTTCTCCTTTAGGGAAGTAGATTTATTTAACTATATTCCTTGGTTTGGCTGCAATCTCTCTATGCTTGAACTTTCTGGATTTGGTGCAGATCCCTGGCCTAATACAGCTAAATCTGCCCTTGCGTTAGAAAGAGGTTTGGTTCCGCTGCATAACCCGGTTGTCAATTCAGATGGCTGACCGGAAGCGTAAATAAGGTACTCTCTACCTTTTTCAAAAGTATAGCCGCAACTAGCGCTGGAATTAGCTGTCATAATAACGCTCTGTCGCGTAACTCGGCCTTTCCAAACTTTGGAAACTTCCAATGTAACTTTAACTTCTGTAAAAAGTCGATCGGCTTCGGATTCGCTATTACTTTGGCCGTCAAGCGATCGGCGACGCACAACAATATCAGTTACTCTACCAGCAAAAACAGATCTGGCTTGTTGATAGCTTCTTCTAGGAGTAGTTGGAATACAACTACAAGCATTAGCAGGATTGCCACTTAAAATAACTAATAAACTGGTGGCAATAATTAGTATTTTTTTCATAGGTTACACCTGATGATTGGATCTCAATTCGATGATTCTGCTTGGCGCACAACTCAAATCATTGACTTATTCTATTGAGAAAAAGTTCCGCGTAGCGTAGGGTGCGTTACGGCTTGAGCCTAACGCACCCTACAAATTAATTGCAGAATGTGGGTTCAAACGTATTGCGGTTCGAGGAATGGATAGTCAGTATATCCTTTTTCGAGTTCGGTTTCGCTGATGGGTAAAAATGTTTTTGGATCGGGCCTGTTTAAAGCTGCGTTCGCTGCCCAGCGCTGGGGCAAATCGGGATTGGCTAAGAACAATCTGGCGAAGGAAACTAAATCAGCTTGACCGGAGGCTAAAATAGCGTTTCCTTTGGCTTTGTCAAAATCGCTATTAGTAACGAGCGTGCCTTTATAAATGGGGCGAAAAGTGGGCGTAACTGGATTAATTACATTGCGAGTTGCCAGGTCTGTTTCTTTCGGCTCTGGCATTTGGATATAAGCTAAATCAAAGTTGTTGAGAGCATTGATTGCATAACTAAAGGTTGCTATGGGATTTGAGTCGAAAATACCATAGAATGTATTGCTGGGTGTGAGTTTGACACCAACGCGATCGCTACCCCAAACCCCAGTCACCGCTGCCACAACTTCCAGCAAAAATCTGGCGCGGTTTTCAATCGATCCACCGTATTCATCGGTGCGTTTGTTAGCACCATCTTGGAGGAATTGATCGATTAAAAAGCCGAATGCGCCGTGTACTTCTATCCCATCAAATCCGGCTGTGATTGCATTTTTTGCACCGATGCGAAACTGTTCGACAATTTCGGAAATTTCGCGATCTTCTAGGGCGCGGGGTGTTTCAATTGGGACTTTGCCTAGTGGAGTATCTAGCTTCCATTCTGGTGCGATCGCACTCGGTGCTACAGGTATTTGCCCATTTAATAAGGACGGATGAGTGACGCGACCGCTGTGCCAAAGTTGGAGGAAAATTCGTCCTCCCTTATCATGCACTGCATCTGTAACTAACTTCCATCCATCAACCTGTTCTTGCGAGTAAATACCCGGACAATTGATGTACGCTTTACTGAGGGGAGAAACCATCGTACACTCAGTAATAATAAGTCCAGCCGATGCTCGTTGGGCATAGTAGGTTGCCATTATTGAGTTTGGGATATTGCCAATTGCTCGCAAACGACTCATCGGAGCCATCACTATTCGGTTTGGCAGAGTATAACGGCCAAGCTGTACTGGTGAGAAGAGATTGATGCTCATTGTTAATGTTTAATTACTCATTTTTAATTAACGAAGCTATTAATAAAATTCTCCATTGTCCCTTTTTTATTTTGACTTTTGACTTTTTTAGCCCCTTTTGCTGACGAAGTGGATTAGTAGCTGTATAGTATAGAACAACCTACAAGAGAATAGTAACAGGCGGGACTGATGGAACTAATCAGACGGACGACGCTTGTCTATCAAGCCGGAAGTTCAGAGAAAGTCTACGAAGTCGATCTTTGCCGCACTGTCAAGATCGTTATCTGGTCAACTTCCGCTACGGACGCCGTGGCGCTACCCTGAAGGAAGGTTCCTTGTATAGCAGTAATTTACCTCACATAATAAATGTAATAAAACCATCTCGATTTTTTTTATTATGCCAATTTACTTAATATTTTGATTTTTTCCTACTTTTCCTACTTACTTAATATTTCATAATCATAATTATTAAAATTAATTAAATTCAGATTGACATACTGAAAGCAGTAAATTATAGTGGATGTTGCTTAGCGACTAATTTGCTCCAACAAAAGTAGCTAAAAATTGTCCAGCAATATGGCTATTTTGAGTAATAAATTAGAAGCGATCGCCTGACGCGATCGAATCCCAGGAATGGGCGATTGGAAGTGACCGATTACCAATAACCGATCGCTATAAAATCTCAGATTCAAGGAGAGAATGTAAAAATGAAACGTCTAATCGTTTGCTGTGATGGAACTTGGCAACAACTAAATAGTGGTTACCCAAGTAATGTGATTAAGATTGCCCAGGCAGTGAAATCGAGTGCCAGTGACGGGGTTCCACAGATCGTGTTTTATGACGAGGGAATTGGAGTAGAAAGTCACAAGCTTTTGGGCGGAGTCACTGGACTGGGAATCGATGAAAATATACAAGATGCCTATCGTTTTCTTTGTCTCAACTATGAGCGTGGTGACGAAATCTATCTATTCGGGTTCAGTCGCGGTGCTTACACAGTCAGGAGTCTAGCGGGGATGATCCATTGCTCCGGTCTCCTAGACCGCCCTCATATTACCAGGGCATCTGAAGCCTACGAGCTTTACCGTAACCGAGACATTAAACCAAAGGATAAAGTAGCAGCCGATTACCGCGAAGATTACGGCGATCGCGTCCCTATCACCTTGCTTGGTTGTTTCGACACCGTTGGAGCCCTTGGTATTCCTGGTCTACCCGCCTTCCAGAAGTTGCACGAACAGCTCAATAAGAGGTACAGATTCCACGACACCACTTTAAATAAGTCGATTAAGAATGCGTTGCACGCCGTTGCGATCGATGAGGTTCGCGAAATCTTTGATGTTACCCCTATGAAGAAAAATCCTGATGCTGAGAACCAGCGGGTTATTCAAGTTTGGTTTCCAGGCGAGCATGGCTGCGTCGGCGGTGGAACGAAAGAACACAGCGGTTTATCAGATGCCGCCTTACAGTGGATGTTGGATTCAACCCGTAACCTTGGATTGGGGCTTGAATTCGATCCAAGTGTCATTCCCACAGGTATCAATCCCAACTATGAGATTGATTTTAAAAACGATCCTGGTTTCTTCAAATTGGCAGGAATCAAGTTCCGCGAGGTGGGCGATGCCATTGATGAGCTTCATGAAAGCACGATCAAGCGTTTGCAAAGCCGAAAGGACTACCGCCCCAAGAATCTAGAAAAGCTTTTATCCAAACTTAATTCAAATTGAAGAGGACAGAGAAGATTTCATCAAGTTCTCGGAATTGAGGATTGGACAATCAATCGAATCTACAAGAACCCAAAGGGGAAAGAATTATGTCTTCAAAAAGAGACACATCAAGAGACGGATTTAAAAACAAAATCGAGACTTTGCTTTTAACTAACTTAAAGCCGCTTTGGCACTTCATTCAAAGCAACGAGGGGCTTAGCAAAAAAGTCAACTCAACTCTCATTAACAATGCCGTCTTAAAAATTCCCACTCGGCCCTATCCGTTTAGCACTATGTCTCCCTATACGTCTTGGGAGTCATTAAACGATCGCACTTATTCGGGACTCCAACTACCGCCTACTGATTGGAAGCCCTTAACGGATAAAAACTACATAGGGGTTAATTTAACACCCACAGAGAATTTTGAAAAGAATTTGCCGGATGTTAAAGATTTGGAGGTTTTGTACCGCAAAAAAGGGAAGACGAAATATTCACGCAAATCCTCTCTGCTTTTCCCCTATTTCGTGCAATGGTTTACCGACAGTTTCCTGCGGACAGATCGACTGGATCACCGCAAAAATAGCTCCAACCACCAAATCGATCTGTGTAACGTCTATGGGTTGAACGCCAATATTACTCACCTGCTGAGGTCTCATCAAGGAGGCAAGCTAAAAAGCCAAATTATAAATGGTGAAGAATATCCTCCTTTTTACTATGATGAGAACGGACAGCCCAAGCAAGAATTCAAAGGAATTCCCCATCAAATAGTCGGTGAATACGACGAGAAAAAATCGGATAAACTACCCTATGAAAAAAGACAAAAATTATTTGTAATGGGGATCGAGTTAGAGCGTGTCAATGTGCAAGTTGGCTATGTAATGCTGAACGTTCTTAGCTTAAGAGAACATAATCGCGTGTGCGACCTCTTAGCAAAGAATTATCCAACTTGGGATGATGAACGTCTTTTCCAAACCGCCAGAAATATCGTGATGGCGGAGTTTCTGAAAATTGTGCTAGAGGATTATATCAACCACATTACTCCCTATCACTTCCAATTCTTCATCGATCCCCCAGCATTTATTGATGAAAAATGGTATCGCACCAATTGGATGTCGGTAGAATTTACTTTAGTTTATCGTTGGCATAGTATGCTGCCCGATAAGCTAATTCATGACGGGAAAGAAATGTCTGTGCCCGACACGATGTGGAACAACGATATGATTATCAACAAGGGTTTGGGAGCTATATTTGAAGAAAGTTGTTCCCAACCAGCAGCGCAATTGAGTTTATTCAATACGCCGGACTTCCTGATTCCAACCGAGACAGCCAGTATTCGTGTAGGTCGTGCGGCAAAATTAAGAACCTACAACGATTACCGCGAACTGTGTAAGTATCCACGGGTGACCGATTTCGATCAAATTAGTAGCGATGAAGATGTCCAAAAAGAATTGAAACGATTGTACGGTCACGTTGACAACATTGAGTTGTATGTAGGACTCTACGCAGAAGATTTGCGGCCAAATTCAGCCCTACCTCCTTTAGTCGGACGGCTGATAGGAATTGATGCCTTTTCTCAAGCTTTCACTAATCCGCTGCTGGCAGAAAATGTTTTCAATCCAGAAACTTTTTCACCAGTAGGTTGGGAAGAGATTATGAATACCAAGACCCTCTCCCAGGTGTTGAATCGTAATGTTCCTCCCGGTAAAGAGTACAGAGTTTCTTTTTATAATGAGGGTTGGCAACCAGATTAACGAGCTGACTGAACTGGAGTTGGGTTACAAATTGTAAAGTGTACGCCCTTTTTTCAAATATAGAACTCCAGTTCAATAATAGCCGACAGTCTCAGTGGTGAGTTGTTCGTGGTTTATGAGATTACGCAATGAACCACGAACAACTTACACCTGAGTTCGCCCGACATCCCGTTAAAAATCGGGTAAATTAGAAGGGGAAAATACCAACCATTATCGCCATTATCAGCTTTTAAAAGGTTATTTATGAGCAAGAAGTTATTTACCGAATATCCCGAACAGGACGAGATCAAATACTACGATCTTTTGGTTGAGCAGGCCAAGCTTCGGATGGATAATCTTTACGGCAATAAGGAGCGGGCGCTGCGCGATACTCACGCCAAAACTCATGCCTGCGTTAAAGGAACTCTGGAAATTTTTGACTTTGATGAGGAAGCGATTAAACGGGAATTGGGCAAACGCGCCTCGTTAACTTCTTCGCAACTCAATGCGATTTCCATTAAGCAAGGTTTGCTGGCAAAACCCAAAGAATATCCTGTTTGGTTGCGATTTGCTAACGGGGCTACCAAAGTAGCCAATGATTACGCCCAAGATTCGCGCTCAATTTCAGTGAAAGTCATGGGGGTGGAAGGGGAACGACTCGCGCAAAGCCACGAGTCAAAAACCCAGGACATCATTGTTCACAATTCAGAGATATTTGTGAGCCAAACCATCAAAGATTACTACGGCTTTTTTTCTGCTCTTGTGGAATCACCAGATACATTGAAAAAGTGGCTAATGCGACATCCCAGACACTTTCTAGCGGTGTCAACGCTTACGGGTAGCCGGACTCCGAAGAGTTTGCTAACAGCAAAATATTGGAGCGGTTCACCCTCTGCTTTGGGTCTCTATCCCGATTTCGATCCCTCTCAGCCTGGTATAGTTCCTGTCGAATATCCCGCTGTAATTAAGTATGGGTTTACTCCGGTTTCATGCAAACCACCGCACGAGATAATTCCCGAACAATCTCGACCGGGAATTCCTAAAATTCCCTTTGTCGATCGGGCCAAAGCCTTGGGTTTAGATCCCAATCAACCAGACAATTATTACCGGGATGATCTAATTCAAGCCCTGGCGAAACCTGATGCTCAATACTGGTGGGATTTTGGCATCCAGTTCCAAACCAGCCTAAAAATGCCGATCGACGATGGCATCAATGTCTGGAAAGAACAGGAATCACCCTTCTTGAAAGTAGGTCGTCTCACCGTCAATCATCAGATTATTGATTATGAAAAACAATCGGATTTCAACGAAAACCTGAGATATTCTCCCTGGAACGGTTTAGCAGTTCATCGTCCAGTAGGTGCGATCAATCGGATACGCGGTGTTGTTTACCCCGTTGTAGCGAATTATCGCCTTCAAAAGCGAGGTATTGTCCACCAAGAACCAACAGGAGCGGAAACATTTAACTAAGAATACATCCGTCAGAATGGGAATAATCATTTAGGAAGGCGAACTGAATGACATAGGCTAAAGTTTAACGCCAAGGTGTGAGGTAAGTTTGAAAACTTCCTCACCCCTATTGTTAGTCACTACAAGTTTAGGCTACCTGTAGTGTCTGTGGCTCTGGTAGGGGCTTACCCGTTTGCTCATAGCCATACACCAAATCTTCTAAAACTTCCTTGGCGTTCTCAAGTGCTTCTTCATAAGTTTCGCCGTGTGTTCGAGCGTATTTCCCCCATTCAGGCAAACTAGCAACATACGCTCGATCGTTCTCAGACCACTGAATCAAAATGCTATATTTCATTCATCCCCTTGCTCTAACTGCTGCTGTTCTTCTATCGCGCCATTTAATCATTAGCCAGTCTTTGCACAAAAGCTTGATGTTCCTGACTTGCTAAACCCTGCTGCAATATTTCTAAAACTTTTGCTAAATTACCCCCTAATAAAGCTGCTTTATCCAACCACAACCCCGGAAAGACTTGAGAGCAAATTACACCATCAGCATTCGGCTCAACTTGAATATATTCCCCGGCATTTAATCTAAACCAATCGAATTGACGATCGTAAACTCGCCAAACTAAATATTCTTGTACTCCATTGCGACGGTAGACTGTCAGTTTTTTATGCAAATCTAGAGACGCAGTAGAAGCGGCAATTTCTACTATTAATTCCGGCGCACCTTCCACATAATCATCGTCACTGATGCGCGATCGGCCCCCCTGTTCTATTCTCAATAAAGCATCCGGTTGCGGTTCGTTATCGGCATCCAGACGCACCGTTGGATTATCACCTAGCCTTACTCCCGGTGTACCAGCCTTGTATGTAGCCAACCAGCCCATAATGTAAGCATGAGGCTCTGCGTGACTTTCAAATCTTAACGGAGATGCCATATAAACCATTCCTTCAATCAATTCAGCTTTTTTGACTTCAGGCATTGCTTCATAGCGACGCTCAAATTCAGCGCGGGTGAGCTTGTCGCCGTTTTCTAAAGGAGGAATGGTCAAAGGAGGAAAAATCGCGCTAGCAGATATCATAAGTTTTCAACCTACAGATCGCACTGTGCTAGATACTGCCAATTGTAGCAAAGATAAGTAAATCCTGTATTGTTTAGTTACAATATCGATTTTTTACATACTGTTTCAACACAGTATTTAAAGTAAAAAAGGTTGTCTTACCCTGTTCTTTTGCCTCCAATAACAGCCGCCTCCCTAGCGATTGCATGGCATTCAATAAATCTGCGGTAGATAACTGTACTGTCTTGGCAATTTGCGGCAAAGTAACGGGTTCTGTTTCATTAGCAAGCTGAATCATTACTGCTTGTTCCGGCTGGGTTAGACGCTGAAATTGTTGGTCTAACTGTGCTTGTAAAGATTCGCATAAGATTGGCGCGTCACATTGTAAAAAGTCAGAAACATTACCTCCAAATAATTCTTGAATCATGGTGGCGGTGAACTCTAACCAGAGGGGATTTCCTTGATAGGAATTAATCAAAATTTCCCAACTGTCTTCATCTGATAAATTATGCTGTTTGAGAATTTCTTTAGCTGCTACGCCTAAACTCTCTAATACTAAGGAATGCACATAGTTATTTAGTCTTTCTAGTTTGGCGATTTCTCTGGGTTTTTCCCAACTAATTAATAGTAAGCTACTCTGATGACAAAGTTCGGCTATTTGTTTGAAAAATAAGTGATAATCTTCATATCCAGATTTATATTGACCTGCGAGTTGTCCGCTGCTGAAAAGCATCTGTACGTCATCGAAGATAATCAGACAGCGATATTTGCGTAGGTAGTTGATGAGTTGGGAAAGTTGCGTTTCGATCGCGTGGGGGATCTCTGCTTGCTGGGAGAAGATTTGCAGCAAGTTGGTGAGGGTTGCATCTGGGGTTGGCGAAAAGCGGAGGCTGCGATAGATGACGTAATCAAAATGGGTTTTGATTTGTTCTATGAGTCGCAGTGCGAGGGTAGTTTTGCCAATTCCGCTGATACCCAGGAGTGCGATGAGGCGATCGCGATCTTGTAATATCCAGGTTTCGAGGGTGGTGAGGGAGTCGGTGCGATCGTAGAAGCTGAAGATTTCCGGTGCGTCGCCTAAGTCGATGTGCGATCGGGTTTGGGTTTGTTGCGGTTGTGGTGTGGGGGTGTGCGATCGAGATTTTTCTGGACAAATGTTAAGGTTATTGACTGTAATAGTTTCGCCAACAATAGCTGATGAAATATTATTTTTGTAAATTTTTGCCTTTTCTAATATCGCTCGAAAATTCGCTTTAGTAATATCTTGTCCCAATCCCTTAGATAGTATTTTCCATAATTTTGACCCGACATCCCTGACATAACCTTCACTAGAGTGAGTTGCTTCTGCAATTTCCGCGTATTTCTGATCTTGTAATGTACCCCGCAGTATAGCTTCTTGCAGATAATCTAGGTGTTCCCCTGTTTTGGCTAAAACTAGCTCGTCTGTCAATTTTAAGATTTCTTTAATATCCATCATGTCAGCAATGGGCTATAGTTTGCCCTATTATATCCGACATTTACGACATTTCTTACATTTCTGACATTTTATGGTTATAAAATTACCGACATTTCCGACTGACAGAAGCTTTCCGCAGTGAGATTATAGAGAAAGGAAAAAAATACACTGATGGCAATTCAATGAGGTAAGAAGCAATGGGCAAAAGAAATGAAGTTGGTGGCCCTGTATGCGACCACTGCGGAAGCACCAAGATGGAAGAGGTCGGAAGAAGAACAATAAATCAATACACAGAAAGAGTGGTATATAAATGCCAGGAATGCAAAGAAGAAACTGTCATTGATACCGATTCACCCCCATAAAAGCTTGATTGAGCGATTTATTTAACGCACTTTAGGAGGGAAATATTTAAATTATGGCAAGCGAGAAACCCCCAGATAAACAAAATAAATCTAAGGAAGAAATGGAGAGATCAATCTAACTCACAACCTTCACAACCAACAATGAGTGAAATCAAAAAAGAGATTTTATTTTATGAGCAATGAGAAACCACCAGATATAAGAGATCCCAACGCTTTTGAAGCTAAAGATGGAAAACCGTGTCCATCATGTGGCGGAACAGGAACGAAAAAGCCAGAAGGTGCTGTCAGAGAAGCTCAATGCCAAAAGTGTCAAGGTAAAGGCTGGATTAGATAACAAATGTAGGGTGCGTTACACTTCGTTAACGCACCGCAGTATCGGGAAGGATGGGGAGAGGGTCAAGAGCGGGCGATCGCTTGACTTTTAAGAGATTTGCTACAACTTTAAAATTAATTTTAAAACTAAAGGAGATAATAAAATGCCGGAAAATATCTATGAAATTCGCGACCAACTAGAAAGAGACTATATTCGTTTAGGCGAAAGAGGCAAATATTATGAAGAAAAAGGAGATCATGCTAATGCTCTTCTTAATTATTTAGACTCTTTGCTGGAATATGTTCGATATATAAGTTGTCGAGAAAGCGCTTTGCAAGTAGATCTTTATATACAAAACTATGGTATTTCACAAGGATTAACAAGAAATAAACAGGCTGAAATAGTCTATGAAAAGATAAAGAATGACAGCAGCGAGGTTAATAATTGGCTGAAAATTTCTTACTCACTGGAAGAGCAGATTAAATTTATGACTGGTCTTATTATACGTCTATTACAGATTAGTAAGCAACTCGAAAGTAGTCAGATAGAAAAAGCTTATGTTGTATCTAAAATTAAACAAATTTTTGATTTTTTAACTAGAGATTATCAAAAACGCTTTGATGTCGAGCAACTAAATTTTTATCAGTCCCTATCAGATTACCTGGAAAATAATCGATATATTCTTACAAGCAATCAAGAAGCTATTCAGAAAATAAAAAATACAAAAATTGAAATAAAATCAGACGAGCCATTGGATAGCCTGAAAAAAATTAGAGTAGCTTTGTCTATAGCTAGTAGTACACAAATATCTCTCACTCAATTAGAAACTGAAATACAATCATTAACAAAATACGGATGCTTCATCGCCACAGCAGCTTACTCAACTCCCACGCACCCAGACTTAGACACATTCCGCAATTTCCGAGATGAAAAATTATTAACTAATCCTGTTGGTAAACGGCTAGTTAATTTTTACTACCAGATTAGTCCTAGTATAGCTCAATATGTGGAAAAACAGCCAGCAATAAAAAGTTTTGTGAGACATCAACTAGAACGTTTAGCAAAGCGGATACGTAAAGATTTAATTTAATGAGGGCAACCACTCGATATCAAGTAATTGGTCAAGCGAGTAAGGACATTCTGGGAGAAAACTGACGGCATTTTGAGTTTTAATTTTCACAAATCCTAACGCATCTTTATAGATAGAGTTCAATTCAGACTCTAAATAATTACGGAGATTGGTAGTAATCCTTCGTCTCAATTGAATTCTGAAAGTATAGATTTCTTCTTGCCAGTGAACTGCATTATAGTCGGATTCGCTTGTCCAATATTGCAGTTTTTCCCCAATGCGATCGCACTTCCATCTTTCCCAAAAAGCGATCGCAGTTCCATCTTTCCCCAAATGCGATCGCACTCCCATCTTTCCCCCTAAATGCGATTAAACTTGACTGGGCAAATCAAACGCAATTAACAAAGCTTGATTCACCAAAATTATTGCTTCATTACTAAGCATTCCTCGTAAACTCAGTAAGCGATTTTTAGATAACACCCTTACCTGATCTGCCATAGCGATCGAATCGTTAGTTAATCCACCGTCTGGCGCTGTAATTAATATCTGAGTGGGATAAACTCGTTTACCAGTTTGATAAGTAGTGCAGGGAATAGCCAAAACTACAGGACTATATGTATTGATTGCATCTCGACTAACAATGATAACAGGACGAGTGCCCCCTTGTTCAGAACCCTCAACAGGTTCAAGTCGAGCATCGTAGACTTCTCCTCGTTTCATACTGAAGATTCTCCCAACTGGAAGGCTTCCCAACTTGCTACCCCAAACTCAGCCTCCATCTGTAGCACTTGAGCTTGATAATCCGGGTCTTGCGTCATTTCAATCAGTGCTGCATTAATTTCTGCTCGTTTGAGTGCTTCAAGCTCGTGTAGAAGTGCTTGTGCTACAAACTCATTACGACTCTTGGCTTTTCCTTGGCTGACTATCCTGTCAGTCGCGGCTAAAAGTTCCGCAGGTAGAGTTATTGTTGTGCGGACAGTCTGATTTTGCATAACTATCTTGATGTTTAAATTGATGTTGATAATAGCATCAACTTAAGCATAACTTAAAAACCTTAATCAGTGGCGATCGCACTCCCATCTTTCCCCCAAATGCGTTGGCGTAGGCAGCCGTTGGCATATCGCACTTCCATCTTTCCCAAAATGAGATCTCTATTAAACTCTCCTACAGCTTACCTAAAATTTGATATCTCTCCATTCCTTTGCTTCTGTAAACAGTTTCAAATGTTTAGTATTCGTAGAAGCAATTACGATATACTGACCCGGATTTTCTGCTTGGAGAACTTTAGCTTGAGCGCAGATAATCATATCTGCATCAATATTTTTATTGTCCGCTGTTTGAATTCCTTGACTGTGCGCTTGCGCCCACAAATTAGCTGCTTCTTTCATTACCATTTTAGTTAACGGTAAAAAGTCAATAACTTCTGGCAAAATATCTAGATTTTGGATACCTTGAACTGTTGGGTTACTCAAAGACGCTAATAGCAAACCCCTTCTAACTTCATAGTCACAAATATCAGAAGTTAGAACATATACACTTCTAGCAAGTAACCCATAAAGCCAGTCTTTACATTCTTTCGCCTCACCCGTATTATTTGGCGAGGCAACTAACCCAAGTATTCCCGTGTCTAAAAAAACAATCATTCTTTATTGTAAAGCTTATGTCCCGGCATCCGCGCACTATCCACAATTTCTTTGAAAGATTCAAAGTAGCTTTCTCTTTGCTTTGATTCCTCTTCCGTAACTTCTTCTTCTATCCAGCTTTTCAGAAGTTTCATTGCCGCCTGATTCTTCTGAAATTGTTCTGCTTCCGTTTTGCCTCTGTGCTTTAAAAAAGGTGTCAAAGAACTACTCATAATTTTAAAGTGTTCCCTAAAATTCAGGTATAATAGCTAAAATAGCATTTTTCACCGTTCTTAGCTACTGATGGGAAAACTTATCGTTAAAAGCGTTGGCGTAGCCAGCATAAGGCATATCGCACTCCCATCTTTCCCAGAATGCGTTGGCATAGCCAGCATAAGGCATATCGCACTTCCATCTTTCCCCCAAATGCGATCGCTTAATACACTTAACTGCAAAGAAAAAGCGATGCTATTAGGCAATTTACCAAATAACGTTAACTGGATATTGGGCAACAATTGGATCGCAGCTAACTAAGGCAGCATTTTGCACATTGGCTTGTGCAATCAACAAACGATCGAAAGGATCTTTGTGAACAAGTGGCAAGCTATCCAATTCTAAAACATGAGCCAGCTTCACAGGTAGTACCTCTATTTGATTAGTTTGTTGCTGATTTTCAATAATTTCTAACAAAGATCGATTTAGTGTTATTTTACCTAGCTGTAACTTAATTTGCATCTCCCAAATGCTGATGACACTCAGGAGCAAAATATTTGACCTATCTTGCAACAGTGCTAAAGCTGTTTGTGATAGGTTATTCGGTTGACTATCCCACCAAATAAAAGTATGAGTATCAAACAATAATTTCATCCACCTGCCGTCCAAAATTCTTCTGGTAATGGCTCATCAAAATCATTACTTGTCGATATTGCTCCCTGGTGTAATCCAGCTATTCGGGGTACATTTGGTTGGAGAATAGGAACTAGACGAGCCAAGGGTTTTCGGCCATCTGTCAGTAAAACTTCTGTCCCTTCATCAATGAGGTGTAATAATTCTTGCACACTCATTTGTGCGACACTGACATCTACTGTTTTTTGAACGGCGGTCATATTAATTTGCTAAAATCAACCACTTACTTTCAATTTTACATCGAAAACTACCTGAAAAAACAGAAACAGAAGTGCGATCGCACCCCCATCTTCCCCAAATGCGTTGGCGTAGCCTGTTGTAGGCATTCGCACTTCTATCTTTCCCAGAATGCGATCGCTACCATTTTACCAGGATTGTGTTTTCAAATTTAATTTAATGAGGGCAACCACTCGATATCAAGTAATTGGTCAAGCGAGTAAGGACATTCTGGTGGGAAACTGACGAAATTTTGAGTTTTAATTTTCACAAATCCTAACGCATCTTTATAGATAGAATCCAATTCCGAATCTAAGTAATTACGGAGATTGGTAGTAAGTCTTCGTCTCAATTGAATTCTGAAAGTATAGATTTCTTCTTGCCAGTGAACTTCATTATAGTCGGATTCGCTTGTCCAATATTGCAGTAATAATAAATGACGGATAACCTGTTCTAAAAGGCTGGCAACAGCATTTCTCTTTTCCCTGCCCAAATCCTCTAACTCCTCTATTAAATTCTCTAAATCTAGCTCTTTAAATTGGCGATTCTTAATCAATTTAACCGTTTCTTCTAGCCATTGAGAATCATCAATATCGTAGAGATTTTTTAAATCCCTAACACTGTTCATAACTCACCCCTTTTAGTTGCGATTCCTCTGTTAATGTCAAATATGCGGTCGTAGTAGCACAGCTAATTAAAATCTTGGTATGACCGACATACTGATGAAGCCGTGCTACTACAAAATGTTCGTTTTGAACATTGGCATAATAATCCCGAAAGACCCATGAAGGTTGAGAGTATTATTTGGGATGGGATACTCTTGAGTCAAGGGGAATTCACAGAATGTAACCAATATGCGATCGCAGCAGCACGCCAGCTTCGCCCCAAGCGTCAAAGAAGGCCCGAATCGGGATCTTAATAATGCTAAACTTGTAACAATGAGCGATCGGTGAGGTGTGTCCAAAATTCCTACGGCAGAGCAGAAAACACAGTGCTTCAATTTGTGTGTTTGGTTCAGCAAGCTATACTTGCCTATCAACGTAGTTCGTATGGATGGGCGAACAGGCAATGTTTTCTTTCTAGCAGGCGAAGAAAATATCATTGAGATTTATCCCAACGGCAAATGGAGGTATATATAATGAGCAAGCTTGACTTCAAAGCAATGAATCGGAAAGAATTGCACGCTTACGTTCTTACCCATCGAGATGACGAAGAAGCGTTTTATGCGTATGTGGACAGGTTACACGCAGAGGCTACCTGGATTGAAATGCCACCGTTGGAGTCACCAGAAGATTTAGAGAATTACCCGGAATTCCTCGAACATCTTCGCAAAAGTTCAAACCGCGAAATACGATGAGTTCCGCAATACCGTACTATTTTTTAACGCAAAGGACGCAAAGGTAAACGCAAAGTAACGCAAAGTTTTTCTCTGCGTACCTCTGCGCTAACCTTCGCGTACCTCTGCGTTGAAAAAAAATCTTCTCAACGAGTAACTAACTTCTTAATATCCCCAAAAGCGCGATAAAATCCACCGCGAGAAGATTCGCGCACCTCTTCCACCAGATAACGCGCACCTTCTTCGCGAAGTTCTTTAGGAAATTGCACTTTCCAGTTGGAGTTGTAATCAGGAGAAACAACGCGAATTCTTAAGTTATTTCCTTCTTGGAAACACTCGACAATTACTCCTTGCGTTGTGTTTGAGGTAGTTTCTAAAGTGTGGGAAGGAACGGCGGCACTCACGGCGGCGGGCGCTTTAATATTAACTGTTTGGGGAACTGTACCTGCTTTGGCGGCATTAATTGCTGTTTCGCTGGCGTCGATGCAAGCAAGAGAACCGTCGGTGGTGACGATGTAAAGGCGATTATCTAAAAATTGCATTGAGAAGGCGGAACCGCATCCTGTGGCTAGTTTCCAGATTCGATCGCCTTCTTCATTAAAACAATAAATCGACGAACAATTATCGCCTGCGAATACATATTTGCCGTCTTCTGCTGTGGCGCAAGAATACACTGGCGCATCGCATTGGTAAATTGTTTTTGCTTCCCCTTTTTTGGTGAAAGAATAAACTAAATTATGGCTGGTACTGGCATAAATTATTGCTTCTTCTTGCCAACCAAATAGCACATCGCCGCGAGTTTTTTGATGCCAAATTTTCTTGCCATCTTCCCAATCATACATTGTTACGCCGTCGCTGTGACCGTGATAAACGCCAATCTCGTCGCAACGTACCATCCAGCCATATTGACCGCTACTTTTTTTAGTCCACTGGGATTCATCTTCGTGATTGATGGTTGTGACGTTACCCTCGATATCGGAAACTCCGAGAATTGCATCTTTAATATCGAGCCACAAAATATTCACATCTTCGGCAATTTCATAAGCGACACGGGGAATTTTTCCAGTTAAATCGTAGACTTTGCCATCATCGCATCCCGCATAAAGCCAGCCATCATCGGCGACGATACATTTCACGCCGTCAGGTAATCGCAATTGATTGATTACTTGACCTGTATTGTTGAGAGCAAATATTTGACCGGCTTGATTGCCAACCCAACAGCGCTTTTTGTCGATAAAGATACCGAAAGCGGCAGAACCGGAGGCGAATTTCCACAGCACTGGAGATGGGGAAGCGGTTGAGCGATCGCTCTTTATCTCCCGATGAGTCACAGTGCGTTTCTGACGCACTCCTATGACTGCGTGTTCGTAACCTTTCTTGAGTTTTTCGTTAATCTTTTTCGTCGCTTCGGCTTTGGCTTTTTCGGCAGTTGGGTAGGATTTTACTTGACTCTGACCTTTGTCGCCAATCCGACCGTAGCGAATGGAAACTTCTGTGCTGTTGACAATTACTTCATAGAATTTGTGAGAAACGCCATCTGACTCGGATAATTCTAAATAGGTTTTTTCTTCAGCCATTTTTTTGCTCCTGTTTGCTCTCTATTAACTGATATTAATTTACCTACTATCAGTTTAAGCTGGAACCCCACCCCCAACCCCTCCCCGTCCACGGGGAGGGGGGTAAGACAGTTCGGATCGCCGAAAAGAAACCGGGTTTCTGGCTTTACCCATGATGCGATCGAATTCTGTCAAACTTAAGAAAGACGCCCGATCGTTCTGCTTTTGGGCAAACCTGAAGTCTTGGTGCGAGAGATGAACACGCTATTAACACTTTTTGGCAAAGAACGGAACGAACTACAGAAAGAGATTGATACGGCAACCAGCGTTGAGCAGGTAGTTAAGCTGGTTCACAACCGACTCGATCGTCTTCAAAAGAGTTACACTGGCGAGCTAAATGTGGCTCAGGTACGTCAGGCGGCGTTTTTCCTGGATACGCTGCGGCAGTCGATCGCAACTCTCACCGCCGCTAGCAAGACTCAACTTGTTTTACCACAGCCTGAGCAAATTGCCATCCAAGCTGGACGGTTATCTACCAACAAGTTAATCCTAAAAGTGGTACAGGGACTCATCTCCATCGCCATTTTGGGTTCCCTGGTTTCCCTGACGAGAACTTCCCCTGGCGCGTGGATGGCTATTTTACTGGTGTTTGTGCTGGTGGGGGTGGAAGTTGTACTGCAACTCGATAAAAACAAAAATGAAAATAGTGCGGAACTTCCTCAGCTTGCGGAAGCGCCTGGGCCGATCGTGCGAGTTGATAGTCAAGTACTTCTAGACAATCTCGCCGATGCTATAAATACGATCGATCTTGCCGTAGGTCGCCCTCAAGAAGGGAAAAAACCCCTCGACGAGCTTGGTATAGAAGATCTCCCAGAACTGTTGAATCTGATTCAAAGACTGATGGGCGCGTCATATCTGGAAAGACCGCAGATGGCGCTAGAATTGGCAAGACTTCTCCCGCAAAGTTTGATGGAGCAGGGAATTCGAGTCCAAATCTACCGATCGGAGGATGCACAGAACGGACGCGAGTATTTTGACTTCGAGCCAAGTATCGATCGGGCCACGAAAGACTACGTAACCATAACTCCCGCTTTGTTTAAGGGCGATCGCTTACTCAGACGAGGTAGAGTAATTGAACCAGCTTTCTCGGAAGCAAAAGATTAACACCTTCGATTGGATACTCGGCGGAAAAGAATATTTTTTACCGCAGATGAATGCAGATGAACGCAGATGAACGCAGATGAAGAGTCGCCTACGAAGTAAATTTTTGTAGCTGGTCTAAAAAAGAAATGCCATAACGTATCCTTTAGCAATAAAAGTATGGAAATTTTAGAAACGATCGGTTTCGATTTAGGACACGGCGAAACAGCCGTAGCTAAAGCAATAGTCGAGAGCATCGAACCCCCAGAGATGCTGGAAGTTAATAACAAGAAGATCCAAGTTACGGCGCTTGGCTGGCATCCAGAGTTAGGCTATCTTGTCGGAGACCAAGCCTTAATCCAAGCTGGCGTTACCCAACTCAAAATCACTTTCAAGCAAAAACCAAACAACGATCCAACTTATCGAGAAACAATTCGCACTTTTTTGGAAACTTACTACCGCCTTTTGAAAGAAAACAAACAAATAAAAGGTGGAGAAAGCGACTACTTTTATGTTGGCTGTCCTTCGGGATGGTCGTTGAGCGATCGCGAAGAATACCAAAAGCTACTCAAAGAAGCTGGCATTCCTTTACTGAGCGTTGTCCCGGAATCGCGAGCTGCTTTCATGCAAGCCAAGGAAGCCGGTAAGCTAGAATATGACAAACTCAAATCTTCCGTGCTAATTGTCGATATTGGTTCTTCGACTACAGATTTTACCCTCGTCAAGAGCCTACACGAAATACCGATCGATTTCGGCAGTAATTCTCTCGGAGCATCGCTGATCGACAAGGCTATTTTTGCCCGAACTCTTGCCAAACACGAACAGAAAGAATTACTCGAAAAAGTGTTTGCAGAATATCCCCATCACCAAGCTCGTTGCGAACTTGCCTGTCGCAAAGCTAAGGAAGATTACTTTTCTAACGAACAGCTATTCAGCAACCCCCAATCATTTGCCCGTGGCTTTGAATCTATCAACGAACAGATTTATTTTATCCCCCAAGTTAACAAATTAATTATGGAGGATATCTTGAACCAACCCTTGCCGGAACTAGAAGACAAGAGTTGGATTCAGTCTTTTCGAGCGGCAGTAATTGAAGGTAAGGAAAACCTGGAACGACAAGGCATTGTACCAACAATTGTGTTGATGACAGGCGGTGCATCTCGCATGAAGTTCACTCGTCAAATTTGCGAGGAAATCTTCCCGGAACCCCATACGCAGGTTCGGCCCGATCCGGAACCAGAGAGGTGCATTGCACTGGGTTTGGCGCGAGTTGGACGATGGGATTTGCGTGCTTCTGCATTCAAAAAAGAGGTCAACAAACTATTTGATTCAGATAAGCTCAAAGATATCATCAAAAGACATATCCCAGAGTTAATCGAATTGTTGACAAAGCCGCTGTCAGATGGTTTAATTGAAAATGCAATTAAACCTGGGTTGAAAGATTGGCAAAACAACAAAGTACGGACTTTGGCTGACCTGGAAACGGCTATGAAAAAGCGGGCAGAGTCGTGGCTGAAAAGCGATCGGGCCAAGCTTCTGATCAACAATCAATGTCTCAGTTGGTTTAACAGCAAAATCCAACCCGATTTAGCCTCCGAAACCGACCCCATTTGTCGCCAGTTCCAGATACCCAGAAGCAGCTTAAGGTTTGAAGAAGGAATCGACCCCGGCGTGGTCAACCCGGAACTGTCGATTGGAGATGCTCTCCTTGCCGAAACAGTAGCCTTTATCGTCAATGTAGTGATTGGTGGCGGCACTCTCGCCAGTATCCTCCTTCTCATCCTGACGGGGCATTTGACATGGCCGATCGCATTCGTATATGGGGCCTCGGCTTTGGCAGCAGGAATGGAGCTAAATAGGAAGGGTGTCAAAGAGGTAATCAAGACAAATATGGATATCCCCAGTTGGCTGCGTTCTAGTTTTTTGAATGACAGCAAAATCGAAAATATCTGCAATCAAATCAATCCCGATTTGGATAAGGCTCTGCGAGAACAACTCACAACAAATCAAGAAGCTTTTGACGAACTGATCGCCAAAGTTGGGCAAAGTCTTCAAAATGCTTTGAACGCCAAAGCGGAAGAGGCAATCATCCTGATTCAGTAGTGCGAAGCAATCTTTTGGAATTTCTCGTGACCAGGTTCAACCTGGTCACTAATTCTGGGAGGTAGAACCTCCCTAGCGTACAATATCTGAGAAAACCAAATTACTTTATTGCCGATTGTCCGATCTAAAGCGATCGATCGCAGTACAATTAGTAAGCCTTCAAGTATGCCATTATTTATGAAAGAAATACCACCAACAATTGAGCTTGCTAATGATAGCGATCGTACAAGTATCAACCCTGTGCAAATCATACCTACTTCGCTTAGCAGAACGGCTCTTTACGAGAAGTTTAAATCGAAAATTATTCATAATCCTTCCTTGAGTAGAAATCTGGTTAGTTTTCAGGCAAATAAACAAGCTCCCTTTTCTGCCTGGTTTAAGTATAAAGAAGGTTTTTCCGAACGGTTAGTTACCTATCTACTGCAAACCTTAAAACCCCAGCCAGGTATTTTGCTCGATCCGTTTTCAGGAGTTGGAGCGTCTTTATTTGCTGCTAGTGGGTTAGGCTGGGAAACAATAGGAATTGAACTTTTGCAAGTGGGAATATTTGCGACAAAAGCTCGACTTATAGCTCAAAAAATTGATATTAATCTCTTTAATAAAGTAATTGCTGAAATTAAACAAATAAACTTTGCCGAATACTACCATCCATCTCATGCACTCCAACATATTCCCATTACCCGTGGAGCCTTCTCAGTAGTAGAAGAAGAACTACTGGTTGGTTATATTTCCTATTGCCATAAGTTTGTCATGAATGACGACATTCGTAACCTACTTCTCTATGCAGCTTTTTGTATCCTTGAGGATATTAGCTATACCAGAAAAGACGGACAGTATTTGCGTTGGGATAGTCGATCGGGTCGTTCTCTGGGAAAGATTCCATTTGAAAAAAGAGAAATTTTAACATTTCCTGATGCTATACATCAAAAACTAAACCAGATAGTATCCGATTTAGATGCTAGCTCAATACAACTGGATTTATTTGCCGATAGTCTACCATCCCAATTTACAGTAAACCCCAAGTTATACCAAGGCTCTTGTCTTGAAATTCTTCCTACTTTACAAGAAAACAGTATTGATTTTGTCCTGACATCCCCACCTTATGCGAACCGATACGACTACACTCGCACCTATGCCCTTGAGCTAGTATTTTTAGGTTGTCGTGAAGAAGAAATAAAGCATCTACGTCAAACAATGCTATCATGTACTGTAGAAAATCGAGATAAGCGCCCTCAGTTAGAGCAGTATTATAAAAGTTTAGGACGCCTACAAGACTTTATTAAAGTGGATTATATCTTCCAACAGCACGAGGCATTACAAGAGGTAATAACAATTCTCGAAACATATAAAAAACAAGGCAAATTAAATAACGCAAAAGTTGCCAAAATGGTGCATAATTACTTTTATGAAATGTGCTTTGTCACCTATGAATTTGCTAGAATACTCAAACCGGGTGGGATTGTCGCAATGGTCAACGACAATGTTCGCTATGCTGGAGAAGAAATACCTGTAGACCTGATTTTATCCGATATAGCCGAGTCTTTTGGATTGACAACTCGATACATTTGGACATTGGGACGTGGTAAGGGTAATAGCAGTCAGCAAATGGGCGATCACGGTCGATCTGAACTTCGTAAATGTGTATATATATGGGAAAAATAAGCAAGTATTATGGCATTAGATGAAGCTTCTCTTTTGGCTGAGGCAAATCGGATAAACTATCGACTGCGTTCAACCTTCTTTTATCGCAAACTCAAAGAATACAAGACTCTATCTTTCCGTGGTAAGATTGATGCACTATTACCCGTCAAGCATCTATACAGTTGGGATGGTTGGACAAACTGGGGTATTAGAGAGGATGCTTATACCTACATCTGCGAACATGACAACTTGGAACTTATTCAAGTGTTTTGTCACCCTAGATTAATTCGAGAACACCCTATACTAATCGCTTATTATCGAAATATTGCAGCGCTTTCTCAAAAAGCAGTTAAGTATTTAGTAAGTGTAGATGTCAAGAAAGTTGAGATTGATGAAGACAATCGTTATTCTCTAACGGAAGACCAAGCCCTCAAACTTAGCCGACTTTTTAACGAACACATCTCGCTCATCATTGATAGCTCTATAGAAAGTATTACAGAAGACGAATTGTACGGAATATTACTAGCATCAACAGGGGCGCAGATTGACGGTTCATGGCGTAATGCTATTGGGGAGGAAGCAGAAAAAGTTGTTCAGCGTCTTCTTGTTAAAGAGGCTAAAGAACGCAATCTTCTTGCCGCTTTGATACCCCGTGTAGGTACGGGGGTTGAGTTATACGACTCAGAGAAACTTGAGGAACAGCTAGGAAATATTGAGCGTTATCGGGGTATCATGTTAGTTAATCATACCTCAATACTTTTTTCTAGCGAGCCAGATATTTCACTGATCGGTAATCAGGGTGCAACAACAGGTGTAATTGAGGTTAAAGGAGGTGCAGATCCTGCTGGGGCACTTGAACGTTATGGTGCGGCAAAAAAATCTTTTGAGGAAGCTTTACGCAGGAATCCTTACGTCCAAACCATCCTCCTGGCAAGTTGTCTTACTACTCAGGTACATACTCGTATTCAGAACGATTCAACAATCTCTAGCTACTTTAACTTAACAGAAATACTGAGTGAAAATTCAACAAAATATAAACAATTTGTTCAAGAAGCATTCTCTATTCTAGGAGCATAAGTAGAAACGGCGATTAAAATTTGATGTTACCTAAAAAGCAAAGGTGGGCAATGCCCACCTTTGCTTTTTAGTTACCTTTTAACTACTCTCTAGCGCTTCACCAACTTCTTCGACATCTTCCGCAGACGAATTGATTTCGGCGTCACTTCCACCAATTCATCGGGGCCAATGTATTCTAAAGCACGCTCCAAACTCATATCCACGGGCGATTGCAACTGCACCAATTCTTCACCGCCAGATGCGCGGTGGTTAGTTAGCTGCTTCGTCTTACAGATGTTGAGTTCCAGGTCTTGAGGTCGGGTGTTTTCTCCCACAATCATGCCCCTGTAGACCTTCGTGCCGGGGGTAATAAAGAATACACCTCTGTCTTCAGCATTTTGCAGTGCGTAGTAGGTGGAGACTCCTTCTTCAAAGGAAATCAGCACCCCGTTGCGACGGGCTGAAATATCTCCGCAGAGGGGTCGGTATTCTAGGAAACTGTGATTCATGATCCCTTCGCCGCGAGTTATCCGCATGACTTCACCTCGGAAACCAATTAGACCACGGGCGGGAATCACAAAATCTAGTTGGGTGCGCTTATTACCACCAACCTGCATATCTTGCATTTCGCCTTTGCGCTGTCCTAAGCGTTCGATGCAGCTACCAACGCTTTCTTCTGGAACGTCCAGCACTAGATACTCAAAAGGTTCGTAAGGTTTACCGTTGACTTCGCGGTAGATAACTTGGGGCTGAGAAACCTGGAATTCGTGACCTTCGCGACGCATATTTTCAATCAGGATACCCAGGTGCAATTCACCACGACCGGAAACGAGGAATTTGTCGGGGGAATCGGTTTCTTCGACGCGGAGGGCGACGTTTGTTTCTAATTCTCGCATCAAGCGATCGCGCACTTGCCGCGATGTCACCAAAGTTCCTTCCTGTCCCGCAAACGGCGAATCGTTCACGGAGAAGGTCATCTGCAAGGTAGGCTCATCCACTTTAATTAGTGGTAGCGCTTGCGGATCGTCGGGACAAGTAATCGTTTCCCCGATATTAGCATCGGCAAATCCTGCTACTGCAACGATGTATCCAGCGGTCGCTTCTGCCATTTCAATCCGCTTCAAACCTTCAAATCCCATCAATTTGGTGATTTTGCCTTTCACAATTGCGCCGGTTTCCGTCACCAAAGCGGCTTGTTGACCTGCTCTGATCGTACCGTTATGGATGCGACCAATCACAATCCGACCCAAGTAGTCGGAATAATCTAGGGTTGTAACTTGCAATTGCAATGGTTTGTTGGGGTCGCCGACTGGTGGCGGTACGTGACGCAGAATAGCATCAAACAGAGGCTTCATGTCTGAGCTTTCGCCATCCAGTTCATTTTTGGCGTAGCCTGCCAAACCGGAGGCAAATAGATGGGGAAAGTCGCACTGGGCATCATCTGCACCCAATTCTATGAACAGATCCAATACTTTATCAATGGCTTTGTAGGGTTCTGCCTGGGGCCGATCGATTTTATTGACTACGACGATGGGGCGCAATCCCTTTTCCAGGGCTTTTTTCAGCACGAACCGGGTTTGGGGCATCGGGCCTTCGTTGGCATCGACAATTAGAAGACAGCCATCCACCATACCCAATACCCGTTCGACTTCGCCGCCAAAGTCGGCGTGTCCGGGGGTATCAACTATATTGATCAGCGTCTCTTTGTATTTAACGGCTGTGTTCTTCGATAAAATGGTAATGCCCCGCTCCCGCTCGATCGCGTTGGAGTCCATGACACAATCAGGAACTTCTTCCCCTTCGCGGAAGATGCCGGATTGTTTGAGCAGGGCGTCAACAAGAGTGGTTTTGCCGTGATCTACGTGGGCAATGATGGCAACGTTGCGAATGGGAAGAGTCATGGAAGTCTCAGGGAGTTGGAAATCGGATCTGTTTAAAGATTTATTACAATTTTAGCTTGTTTCGATCGGCAATGACAGATCAAAAGCAATATCGCTGGAGCAGAGGGCCTTTTAGATTTTAGATTTTAGATTTTATTTCTTGAAATAAATCTTCTCCTCTTCCCTAGTAACTGGGGACTGGGGACTAGGGACTAGGGACTAGGGACTGGGGACTAGGGACTGGGGACTAGGGACTGGGGATTCACTCCCCCGCTTCCGGCTTCCCCTAGCCCCCTAGCCCCTAAAACAGTTACATTTTTGATAAATCAGGATAATGTAAAAGTGTCAAATCCTTTTGAGATAGCCAAAGCGGGAGGAAAGCATTCTGGATTTTACAATCAATATGTCAATAAACCGGACACGGAAATACAAATATCCATTCGTTCTCTGGAAAGACGCATTGCTGAACATAAAAGCTGGATTCAAAATCCTGAGTTACACATTCCTAATTTTAGCAGCCTCGACCCCAGACAACAACGCGCACTCGTTGAAGATAAATGGTTGAGCGATATTGCGCGTCAGCAAAAACAAAAAATGATTCTGGAAGGAATACTTCAGGAGAGAGGATAGTGAATCGAGAACTTCATAACTTTGTCAAAGACTACATTACCTTACTTCAAGAAAAATACACTCAATATTTACGCAAAGCTGAAAAGTCGGAGACAGAAGCAGATGTTGCTTTTTATCGAGGAGCAATTTTCACCTATTACGATGCGCTTGATTTGCTGAAATCGCAACTAGAGGCTTTCGGATACGATCCAGAAAGTTACGAACTGATTGTACCTGAGTTGGGTAAACCAATTGAAAAATTTATAGTTAACAGTAGTTATAACTCAAATGATTGATTCTAACATTCCTAAAGATGAGTCTTTTGGCATTATCCCGATTTTGCGCCAAGGCGATACCTATTCGTTTTTGCTGATTCAACACCAGGCGGGACACTGGGGATTTCCCAAGGGACACGCTGTTGAAGGTGAGTCACCTGTGCAAGCTGCTTGTCGCGAATTCGTGGAGGAAACGGGAATTTCTGATTACACTTTGCTAGAGGGAGTTTCGTTTGCGGAACATTACACTTTTACGCGAAATGGAGAAACGTTTGATAAAACAGTAACTTACTTTCTAGCATTGGTGCAGTCAGCAACGGTTACCTACCAGGAAGAGGAGATTCAAAACTATACTTGGGCCGATCGCGAAAGTGCGATCGCACTGATCACCTTCGACCCCAGTAAGCAAATTCTGAGGGATGCGAATCAATATTTAACCACTTCTTTAACCTAACGGTACATATTGCACTCGATAAATTCGGTTATTTGCATCATCAGTCACTAGAAGACTACCATCAGGCAAAGTTTGTAAACCCGTAGGTCGTCCCCAAGCTGTCGGTACAGAAGGATTACTCAGAAAACCACTGAGAAAATCTTGGTAAGAACCTAGAGGACGACCATCTGCACCGAAAGGCGCAAACACAACCTTGTAACCAGTGGCCCGATCGCGATTCCAGGAACCGTGAAACGCCACAAACGCACCGTTACGATATTCTTGGGGGAAAGTTTGACCGTTATAAAATTCCAATCCCAAAGGTGCAGAATGCGCCTGTAACAAAAGGTCGGGAGTGCGGGTACTTGCTGCTAAATCGGGATTTTCGCTTTGTCCGTTAACTGTGCGGCGCGGATCGAGTAAATTAGGTGCTAAATAAGTATAAGGCCAACCGTAGAATTCACCAGCATTCAAACCAGTTAAATAATCTGGCACTAAATCGTCGCCTAAACCATCGCGTTCGTTAACCACCGTGTAGAGTTTCCCAGTTGTCGGATTAAAGTCGAGTCCAACTGGGTTTCGCAAACCGAAAGCGAAGGTTTGTTGATTAGAACCATCAAGATTCATCACCTGTACCGAGGCGCGTGGTAAGGGGTCTGCATTTACATTAGAAGCAGATCCGATCGCAACATACAATTTCTGTCCATCCGGCGAAAGTGCGAGATTGCGGGTTGAGTGTCCGCCAGTAGGTAAGTCAGCAATTTTCTCGCCTGTACCTACGATTTGCAATTGGCCGTTAGAGTAGGGAAAACGCACTACGGCATTAGTATTGCCAACATATAAGTAATTACCGACAAAAACCATCCCAAATGGCAGATTTAGTCCATTTTCTGCACTGGCAAAAGTTGTGCGAACATCGGCGACGCGATCGCCATTCGTATCGCGCAGCAAGCGAATGCGATTTTGCGATGTTTCAGCTACTAATATATCGCCTGTAGGACTGACAGTTAAAAAGCGCGGACTTTCCAAACCAGCGGCAAATACATTTACTTCAAAACCCGGCGGTACTTGCAGCGCGGGATTTTCTGGGATAGGCACAACTTGAGGAAATTTTGTAGCACTTTGGGTTTGGAAAGGTGCTGGTAATGCGTTAACGCTGACACTGATAGGCGTGGATGAAATTGGTTCGTTTCGGACAATGCTGCTGTTAAAAGGAATAGCAGACAAGAGGTTGTTAATATTGTTGCTTTCGGCGACTAATAAAGCATCGGCAGACACAAAGCGATCGCTGACTATTTGATTCGGTAAAATTCCCTCTACCCAACCTAAAATTGCCCCAGAAGATTTAACTCTAATCAGCGTATCCGAACTACCAACAGTGAGAGATCCTGGTTCCAGAGAAAGGTCACCCGCCGTTAAACCGCCAGTTAATCCAATGCGATCGAAACCATTATTAAAATCACGAATAATATCTGCCAAAGCAGCATCAGTTACAGCAGTATCGGTTCGCAGTACAAAAATATCTTCGCCTCCACCACCAATTAAAGTATCTTTGCCAAAGTCGCCTACCAGAATATCGTTATCATCAAGACCGCTGAGAATATCCTCTCCTTTCCCGCCAAGCAAAACATCGTTACCTTTGTCGCCAAAAAGTTGGTCATTACCCTGGTTGCCAAACAGATAATCGCTATCGCTACCACCGAAAAGAATATCCGAATCATTGTCACCAAACAAGTAATCTTTCCCTTGGTTGCCGTAGAGATAGTCGTCGCCTTTACCTCCAAACAGCGCATCTGTTCCTTCGCCACCAAATAAGGAATCTTTTCCTTGATTGCCGTTGACCATTTCCGGTGCAGATGAACCGCTGACAAGATCATTGCCATCAAGTCCGCGCAGTCCACCTGGCAACCCAGCTAGTAATCCCGAAGTCATCTGAAAATTGTCAGAGTTGGAAGTTAAATCATAAAAGCCATCAAAAGTTGGGCCTGACATAGCGATTTCCTACCTCTATGCGATCGCACTTGAAAATGTTATACCTGGCACACAAACTTCTACATCCTACTTTATGCACAGTTCCACCAAAATTTTTACTCATAGTAGGTTGGGTTGAACGATTCTGCCATTAATAAGCTAATATCAACCAAAAACCAAACATAAATTTCAATGATTCTTCCCGAACGTTTTACAGAAGCACTCGTTTTTGCCACTCAACTGCACGCTAACCAAGTCCGTAAGGGAAGCGGCGTTCCTTACATTGCACATTTGTTGGGTGTCACCAGTATAGCCTTAGAATATGGGGCGAATGAAGATGAAGCGATCGCAGCCTTACTCCATGATGCCATAGAAGATCAAGGCGGTGCAGCCACGCGGTCAGAAATTCGCCGCCGCTTCGGGGATACCGTCACAGCAATTGTGGATGGTTGCACAGACTCCGACACCACCCCCAAACCCCCCTGGCGACAGCGCAAAGAAGCTTATATTGCCCACATCCCGACGGCTTCCTTGTCGGTGCTATTAGTCTCGGCATCGGATAAACTGTATAATGCGCGATCGATCTTGAAAGATTATCGGGTGTTGGGAGAGTCAGTTTGGGAAAGATTTAAGGGAGGTAGAGAAGGAAGTCTTTGGTATTATCGCGCTTTAGTAAATGCTTTTCGCCAAGCTTGGTCATCGCCTCTAATTGACGAATTGGATCGAGTTGTTTCAGAATTGGAACATCTGGCTAATTCTTAGCTATGCCATTTACAGCGGCTTGCAGCCGCTGTGAGGTGCAATAAAACGATTTTCTTCATAGCGTTTCGTAGGGGCGGGTTTGGCAGATAATTTTTGGCTAACTGACAAGAATTATGGCAAAACCCGCCCCTACAATGTTGTTTCCAGAGAGCATAATTATCTTACTTGACAGGATCAGAATTACTGCCACATTTTACTTCTGTTGCAGTTACTTCACCCGGCATGGGTACATCTCCAGCAATTTTAGTTTCACATACTATTGACTGCATGGTTTTATCACCAGTATTTATGCTTACCAAACCAACAACTCCTGTGTAGTTTTTACGGCCTTTATTTGTTGGGGTATTGTGTGCAAAAACGTTAACTCCGTTTCTGCCGTCGCCAATAGGTGAAATTGAGTATTTGTAGTTAGTAGTTTGAGTTTTAATACCAAACCCTAAACTATTCCAGGCATTCTCGTCGCTGGTTGTTACAAATTTCCCAAACTCTGTGTAATATGCTTGCTGACCTTTGTTGACTGTGCTAACATATTGTTTCGCTTCAGCTTGTTTGCCTTTCTGGGCTTGACCAAGATGCGGGCTCTCCAAAGCAATAGCAGCCAAAATTCCCAGAATGAAGATCACAACAATCAGCGTCACAATATTAAACCCTCGATTCTTATTCTTATTCAGAATATATAACAGCCACTTAACGCGAAATTCGATATTCATTGGTAGCCTTTGGTGGGTAAAATAAATAGGTAAATGGTAAATTCTGGTTAATTTACTGCCTGTTGTTAACAAATGCAATCAAAATTCCACATAATACATCCTCTTACTTGATCTGCTGCATATTACTACCACATACAACATCATTACCATTCACCGTACCACCAGTCGGTGTCTTTCCAGCTATAGTAGTTTCACAAACTACTGACTGGGAAGTCTTGTCAACTCCAGAACCCACCAAACCTACAGTTCCCGCGTATCCTTTAATAGCAGATGATCTAGGTATAGCTAATACATGAACTAGGTTTCTAGTATTACCTGAAATTGAATATGTGTAGTTAGTGGTTTGCGTCCTGATGCCAACGCCTAAACTAGCGAATGCAGCTTCCGCAGTGCCAGTGACAAACCCATTTTTCTCTGTATACCAGGCTTGCTGTGCTTTGTTGACTGAGCTAACATATTGTTTTGGTTCCGATTGTTTGCCTTTACCGGCTTCATTCACAAAACTAGGCAAAGCAATAGCAGCCAAAATGCCAATAATGAACATGAAAACAAGAAGCTCTATAATGTAGCTGTAGCCTCGATTGCCATTCTTATTTAGGATATATAGCAACCACTTAACGCGAAGTTCGATACTCATAATCAACCTCTTAGTAAGAAAGGGGAAAGTAAAACTTTTCTACCCTGAGATACTTCCTATTAAAGCAAGTGACTATTTGAGATCTCGACTGACTTATTCGAGATCTCATCGACTTTGAAAAAACAGCATACAACAATACTATTTGGCTAAGGTGCCAACGCAGAAACCCGGTTTCTCCAAGAAACCCTGTTTCTTGCTATTTATGCGTGAGATATTTGCTGTTTACGTTTGAATCCAGCAACCGCACCGCCAGCACCAAAAAGTAATAGACCGATCGCAGAACTGGGTTCTGGAACTGATTGAGATGTACTAGCAGAAACCTGGGGATGACCTTCTATTGTGAAAGTTACTTTAAATAGGTCTGAAGAGTCAAGTTGTAGGCTAATTTGGTCAATGATGTAGCCATTGAAGTCGATTTTATTATCCTCTTTTGACCCTTGACTAGGATACCACCAATCTTTTTCATCCTTTCCCACAAAAATTGCCACTGGTGAACCAATATATTCTTTAGCAAAGATTAGTTTATTATTTTCCCCATCGGTCAAGAGGGAAGCAAAGTTTTTAAAGTCCGGGTTTGTATCGGCAGTAGCTGTAAATATTTTACCGACATCATTCTTTGTCAATTCAATATCATCAAACAACTTAGATGAACGATTGGTAAAAGCTTTTAGATAGTTTAATCGATAATTGCCTCTGTCGTTGACTGGTATGTTAAAAGCTTCATCAGTAATGCCAAAGGTTACTTTTATCCCTTCTCCTCCTCTATAGTTTACCCAACTTGTGTCGTAGTCAAATCTACTGAGTATGGCTGCTTGTGCTGCATTACTTGTACCCAAAATTATCAACGTTACTACTCCAGCAGTGGCGATCGTAGTTTTTTCGATCGAAGTTGCACCGCTCGATATCTTTTTCAGCACACTTGATAAACTCATAAAAATTCTCCAAAAAAAACTACCTGTTGATCTGTCACCTTCTATTAAAGACGGTGACTATTCGAGTTCTCGACTGACTTCTTCGAGTTACGATCGACTTTTCATTGACTTTTCATTGACTTCTTCGACTTCTCATCGACTTCTCATCGATTCTCAATTTTTACCTACTACAGGGTAATATAGCAACCGCCAAGGCGGTTAGGGCAACTCCAACTCTTACTTATTTTCCAAATCCCTTACGGAGTAACCTTTTCCCTCTTCCCTCTTCCCTAGCCCCTAGCCCCTAGCCCCTAGCCCCTAGCTATAATTAGTCTTTTTAGTTGTTACCACAATCGGCGTATAGCAGCATCCTGCTGTGCAATAAAAATAGTTGATAGTTCATAGCTATATCGATGAACTATCAACTATGAACTATCAACTAAACTACTTGTTTCACCTGAAACTGTTGTAACTCAGCGGGAGCGACTGCGCCATATTCTGTTATAATGGCCGTAATCAATTCAGCAGGCGTCACATCAAAGGCTGGGTTGTAAAACTCTACACCCTCTGCGGTTAACATCGTATTTCCCACCTTGTAAATTTCAGTGGGATCTCGTTCTTCAATCGGAATTTTACTGCCATTACTAATCGAAAAATCGATCGTAGAAAGAGGAGCCGCAACAAAGAAAGGAACCTTGTGCGCTTTCGCCACAAGTGCTAAACTGTAAGTACCAATCTTATTAGCAGTATCGCCATTCGCGGCAATTCTATCAGCACCCACAACCACAGCATGAATCAAACCACGCTGCATACAATGAGCCGCCATATTATCGGTGATTAAAGTAACAGGAATACCTTCTTGTACGCATTCCCAAGCTGTTAGTTTTGCCCCTTGCAAACGGGGACGAGTTTCATCAGCATATACCCGTTCCAAACGTCCAGATTTCCAGGCGGAACGCACCACCCCCAAAGCCGTACCGTAGCCAGCAGTTGCCAAAGCACCCGCATTGCAGTGAGTTAAAATAGTCAGCTTTTCGGGATTAGCTGGTAAAACTTCCAAACCTTTATCGCCAATTGTCTGGCAAGTTTTGATATCGTCTGCGTTGATAGTTTTCGCCGTTTCTAATAAAAGGCTTTTCAGATATTCTACTGGCCCCAAAGTTTGACGGGCAGTATTCAACATTCTCTGAATTGCCCAAAACAAATTAACAGCAGTCGGACGAGTTTGCGCCAAAGTTTCGCCAATTTTTTCCAACTGATTCAAAAACTCATCTCTGCTTTCCGTTTGAATATCTCTTGCACCCAAGTACATCCCGTAAGCTGCTGCTACGCCGATAGCTGGTGCGCCGCGTACAATCATCGTTTTGATCGCGTGCGCCATATCATCGCAGCAGGTAATTTCGACAAAAGTGTATTCAGTTGGTAGACGATTTTGCTCAATGAGTAAAACGCGGTCATCTTGCCAAATAACTGGATAAACTGGGGAAGTAGTAGATGTCATGGTTTAAATTAAATCGCTTAGTTTATTATCTCGCATTTGGAGTCTATCTGAAAGGTAATGGGTAGGTTGTTGCGCTTTAGCGCTAAAGCGCAACAACTTACCTTTTTTTACCACAGATGAAAGACAGATAAACACAGATGAACACAGATGTAGATTAAGATTTATTGTCAGGTACATAAATAAAATTGGATATATCTTTTGTTTGGTAGCATCGGTTGGGTAAAATCCTTCGATAAAATCTCTGTATTCCCCACCTTAAGACGACGCTTACATCTGTGTTCATCTGTGTTCATCTGTGTTCATCTGTGGTAAAAATTTATCTATTTAGCAGACAAGCCCGCCCGGAGGTTTTAACCTCCGGGCTAATAGCGAAAGTCCTCCTAAGAGACAAGTATGTAGGGACACGGCATCCGAGATATTTTGGGTAAAGGAATAAGCTTAATCGTGCCGTGTCCCTACAGAACTTCCCAATAAAATTAAGCAGGCGTTGATTGCGTACTCAATAGAAATTGAATATCCGGTAGAGGCTGTGTTAGAAATGGCGATATCTGGTTTTCTCGATCCAGATTCAGTCAGTTTTGTAGATTGTAAACCGCTATCTGGGATGGATATTGAGAGGAAAGTTAATTAGGGTTTTCTTTGCCTCTATTTAGTCAAAAGCGAGTTTTTAAACCATTTATTTGATTGGAAAATTGGCGATCAGTAAAGCTCAAGACAATCCAAAATCGCACTACTCATAAGTTCTTGAATTGCCTCTGCCCCAGATCGAAGTATTGCTTCTACGTTGCTTGTCGGTGTATTACCACACCGCAGCCAAATTACTTTTGGTGGTGAACCGTAAAGACGACTCCTTTCTGCAAAGTCAGCATCCTGAGTAACAATACAAAATCCTTCAATTTTCGCAAACTCCCAAATCTCGCTATCGTCTGCATCTGTCAGCGCATGAAACTGAACATGGCTAGCATTTTGGAAGATATCAGCTAACCGAGTTACTAATTTCCGACTTAAGTTTTGGTCAAATAGTAGTTTCAAGTTTCGCCCACTATAGCAATCAAACGACGTTCTCTATCCGCTGCAAATTCCAGACAAGCTTTAATATCTTCTTCTGTCAATTCTGGGAAGTCATCTAAAATTTCTGCCACAGACATACCAGCTGCTAACCAGCCCAAAACATCGTATACTGTAATCCGCATTCGTCTGATACAAGGCTTACCGCCACGTTTACCTGGCTCAATAGTAATGATGTTGCGATAACTCATAGACATTTGACAAACTTATTGATATTTTAATTATAGCACACCATCAAAAACCAATTATTAAAAAGAACTTTGCAGTCAGACAAGTAGAGATGGCAGTAGAAAAGACACTCAGGATCAATGTTACAATCAACCATATACCAAGCCATGCTATTCCACCCATTGACCCTGATTCTGAAGGTGGCTGATTGTAATTACTCCACCACTCAAGTAGTTTAGTAAGAAAAATTCCAGATATCACCCCAATTAACAGCCCAACCAACCAAGCTATTGGTAGTAAAAGTAACTTCCAGATCAAGCCCAATTTGATTAATGTCTGATAGCTAATCAATAAAAATGGGCTGAAGAATAGCAAAAGTAATACAGCTATTAAACCTGGATTCATAAACGTAAGTGTTTCGTTGATTTGGAATGGAAAAATAACCGCAGACAAACACAAACAAACACACATAATTATCGGCGTTCATCCAGGTTTATCTGCGGTTAAAACCTGACAAATTAACTAACCGCAGAAGGTTGCTTGCTAAAGAAAGCGCTGCGAATGCGATCGCCAATTTGAGCAGGTGTCAAACCAAGCTCGGCAAAAGACTCTTTTGGCTCGGCATGATCGACTAAAATGTCCGGTACGCCAATACGTTTGACTGGCACAACTACATCATTTTCCATCAAACTTTCCATCACCGCCGAACCAAAGCCGCCCATAATGCAGCCTTCTTCCAGGGTAACAACGCGACCGATTTGTTTAGCCAAAGGTGCAATTAACTCAGTATCGATCGGTTTGGCAAACCGCGCATTAATTACAGTTGCTTCGATACCGTGTTCGCTGAGAATTTCCGCCGCTTGCATTGCGGGATAAACCATCGAACCATAACCTAAGATCAGTACATCATCGCCAGAACGGAGAATTTCTGCTTTCCCGATCGGCAAACCTTCCCAACCTTCCTCCATCAAGGGTACACCGTAACCGTTGCCGCGAGGATAGCGCATTGCGATCGGGCCATCAGTGTAATTAATCCCCGTCACTACCATCTGCTGTAATTCTGCCTCATCTTTCGGAGCCATCAGCACCATATTCGGAATACAGCGCAGATAAGAAATATCGTACATCCCTTGGTGCGTTGGGCCATCAGCACCGACAATACCGGCCCGATCTAAACAGAAAAAGACGGGCAAATTTTGAATGCAAACATCGTGAATAATCTGGTCATAGCCGCGTTGTAGAAAAGTGGAATAAATTGCCACTAAGGGACGCATTCCCTCACAAGCTAAACCAGCTGCCAAAGTAACAGCGTGCTGTTCCGCAATACCCACATCAATGTATTGCTTGGGTAATTTAACTTGCAATTTATCCAGACCAGTTCCCGTTGCCATCGCCGCAGTAATACCGACAATTTTGGGATTATTTTCTGCTAGTTTAACTAAAGTGTGGGCAAACACTTTTGAGTAAGCAGGAGGTTTGGGCGAACTAGCGGGAATTGGTTTACCAGTAGCGAGGTTGAAAGGGCTTTGAGCATGATAGCCAACCTGATCTTTTTCGGCAATTTCATATCCTTTGCCTTTCATTGTTGCCACGTGAAGCAGCACTGGGCCAGAATGCTGATGCGCTTCCTTAAAGGTAGCAATCAGTTCTTCCAGATTGTGACCGTCCACCGGCCCCATGTAGGTAAAGCCCAACTCTTCAAACACCGCGCCAACTTTGGGAACTGCTAAACGCTTCATCCCTTCTTTGATGCGTGCCAATTCTGGAGACAGAGATTCGCCGACAAAAGGAAGATGCTTGAATTGTTCCTCTAAGTTATCAGTGATAAATTGCACTGGCGGAGAAAGGCGCATTTTGTTCAGGTAGCGGGGAATCGCACCGACATTGGGCGAAATCGACATTTCGTTGTCGTTGAGGACTACCAGCAAGTTGGTTTTGGGCAAATGACCGGCGTGGTTGATCGCCTCTAGCGCCATCCCGCCCGTCATCGCACCATCGCCAATTACCGCCACCACCTTAAAGTTATCGCCTTTCATATCCCGCGCCAGAGCCATGCCCAAGGCTGCTGAGATACTCGTGGAGGCGTGTCCGGCTCCAAAATGGTCAAAATTGCTCTCACAGCGCTTGAGATAACCGGCAATGCCGTTTTTCTGGCGTAGCGTGTGGAAGCGACTGTAGCGACCTGTGATGATCTTATGAGGATAGGCTTGGTGACCCACATCCCAGATCACTTTATCGCGATCGAGATCTAGGGTTTGATAAAGCCCTAGAGTCAGTTCCACTACTCCCAAACCAGGCCCAAGGTGTCCACCGCTGGTTGCCACGGTTTGCAGATGCTTTTCCCGGATTTGACGGGCAATTTGCTTGAGCTGATGAATCGAAAGACCGTGCAACTGGTTTGGATGGGTGACTTCACTCAGGTGCATACTGGGGTTCTCTCTTGAGGATTATTAAACTATTTTTACCTTTTTCACTTTATAGGATTTAATCTTTCTTTCTTCTCGGTGAGTAATAATGCTTAAGATACTATCGCTAACGAAAATTGAACAACCCACAAGCTGCTGAAGTTCCCAAACAAGTTGAACAGAACGACTTAAGCCATTATCTGCCTTCTCTAGGGTGGCTTCTCAATTATTCCCCACAAGACTTACCCGGCGACCTCATGGCAGCAGTTATTGTCGCCATTATGCTAGTGCCTCAGAGTATGGCTTATTCCCTTCTGGCTGGTTTGCCGCCCCAGGTAGGGCTCTACGCCAGCATTCTTCCCCTCATACTCTACCCCCTACTCGGCTCGACGCGCACCTTGGCAGTTGGCCCCGTCGCTATGGTATCCCTGCTGGTTGCCACTGGTATGGAAAAATTAGCAGACAGAGGTACTCCAGAATATTTGGCTTTAGCGTTAACTCTGGCAATGTTGGTTGGGATCATTCAATTAGGAATGGGATTAACCAGACTTGGTTTTTTGGTCAACTTTCTCAGCCACTCGGTCATATCTGGTTTTACTCAGGCAGCAGCTTTGGTAATTGCTATTACTCAACTGAAAGATTTGATGGGAATTACCATTCCCCAAACCGATAAATTTTACAAGTTATTGTTTTACCTCATCCAACAAGCGAACAAAACAAATTTTGTCACTCTATGTATTGGATTGGTTAGTATTGTGATTTTAATTTATTTCAACAGTTTTTTGGAAGTGCAGCTTAAACGCTGGAAAATATCTGATGGTCTGACAATGGTTACCACCAAGATAGCACCTTTACTGGTAATAATTTTAGGAACGCTGCTGGTTTACGGACTGAGATTAAATCAGAATGCTGCTGTTAAAGTTGTCGGCACAATTCCCACAGGCTTACCGCCGATCACTTTGCCATCTTTAGATGCCAACCTCTGGCAGGCTTTATTACCTGTTGCTCTTACCATTAGTTTTGTGGGTTTTATGGAGAGTATTGCTATTGCCAAATCTTTAGCTAGTTTTCGCCACGAGAATGTAGATGCCAATCAGGAATTGGTAGCGCTGGGAGTAGCTAATTTGGGTGCAGCAGTAACTGGCGGTTATCCAGTGACTGGTGGTTTAAGCCGTTCGATGGTGAATTTTGTTGCTGGTGCCAATACGGGTCTTGCTTCTATTATCTCTGCCCTATTAGTTGCTCTCACAGTTCTGTTTTGCACGCCTTTGTTTTATTTTCTGCCGCAAACTTCCCTCGCCGCAATTATTATTGTGGCAGTTTGGAAGTTGATTGATATTGCCGCAATCAAAGATATTTGGAACTATAACAAAACTGATGCTGCTTCGCTGTTGGTGACGTTTTTCGCAGTACTGGGGCTGGGAATTGAAAATGGAATTCTGGTTGGTACTGTTACCGCCGCAGTTCTCTATGTTTGGGGGCAGAGAAAGTCAAAAGTCAAAAGTCAAAAGTCAAAAGGGGGATAAGAAAGTCAAAAGGGGGACAAGGAGGACAAGGAGGACGGTTCTTTTCAACCAGCTATACTCCGCACGGGCACAAACTGTTATTTTTGATTTGTAGGGGCGAAGCATTCCGGTAAATATCTTTGGGTTCAACCAACAAATTAATACGGTCATGCTTCGCCCCTACTGCTGGGTTAAAAAAGCTCGTTCTGTGACCGTGCTGAGTATACTTACGATCGCACCCCGACAACATCTTTACGGGAACTTGACATAATTTAATGAAAATTTTACAATTACCACTTCTACTTGCGTTAATATGGAATAGAAATCCCTAAAGGGGATAACTAAACCACCTAATTGGAAACTGCCGAACCTACAACAGGCAACTTATAAGTATCGTAAGTATCGGATTAAAAGAGAAAGCGGGGTTTTAACCCCGCTTTTCCGCTTTGTAGATAAAAGAATATAAGATTAGAAAGTATCCACCCCTTATGGGGTCTGCCGTCCTTTTTGATGCGAATGACTGAGGAAAATAATGCTGAGAAGCCATTGACTGATTCTCCGCAATTGAGCGAACCTACTGATGGGGTGAAGACTGGGGCGTTAGATAATTCCCGGACAAACCCCATTGGTGATGTCTGGAACAATGCAACCACGAGCTTGATGCGACTGTTACCCGCCGATCGCATAGCCCAGACGGTGGTAGACTGGTTTAGGGTCAGCGACGATCGCGTGGCGGAGATTTTGGAGACTGTTCGCGCCGAATTGCCAACGACGGAAGCGCTGCTGATTGGTAAGCCCCAGGCTGGAAAAAGTTCGATTGTACGAGGACTGACGGGAGTTTCGGCCCAGATTGTGGGTCAGGGATTTCGTCCTCATACGCAACACACGGAACGTTATGCTTATCCTTCCAACGATTTGCCGTTACTGATTTTTACAGATACGGTTGGACTGGGGGATGTCAAACAGGACACTGAAACAATTATTCAGGAATTGATTGGAGATCTGCAAAAGGAAAGTCGCGGTGCTAGAGTTCTGATTGTGACTGTCAAAATTAATGATTTTGCGATCGAGACTTTGCGACAAATTGTTCAGCAGCTGCGTCTGCGGTATCCAGATATTCCTTGTCTGCTGGCGGTTACCTGTTTGCATGAGGTTTATCCTCCCGGTACGGAGGATCATCCTGTTTATCCACCAGATTATGAGGAACTCAATCGAGCTTTTGCGGCGATACAACAAGCTTTTACGGGATTGTGCGATCGCGCTGTGTCGATCGACTTTACTCTGGAAGAGGATAGCTACACGCCAGTATTTTATGGCTTAGAGGCGCTGAGAGATTCTCTGGCTGACTTACTCCCAGAAGCTGAAGCGCGTGCGATTTATCAGTTATTGGATAACGAAGCTGGTAACCAAATTGGTAATCTCTACCGAGATGTCGGACGCCGTTACATTTTGGCATTTTCCATTATGGCAGCTGCGTTGGCGGCTGTACCGCTGCCGTTTGCTACGATGCCTGTGCTGACTGCGTTGCAAGTATCGATGGTGGGGCTGTTGGGCAAATTATACGGGCAGACGCTGACGCCATCTCAGGCTGGGGGTGTTGTAAGTGCGATCGCAGGTGGCTTTTTAGCACAAGCAGTGGGACGGGAGTTGGTCAAATTCTTACCTGTTTTCGGGAGTGCGATCGCGGCTTCCTGGGCTGCTGCCTACACTTTAGCACTCGGTGAAGGAGCTTGCGTTTATTTCGGTGATTTGATGGGAGGTAAAAAACCCGATCCCAAGCAAATTCAGTCTGTCATGAAAGAAGCGTTTAAGTCAGCGCAAGAACGGTTTAGAGGGATTAAAAGTTAAAAGTTGGGATAGCAATGTAGGTTGGGTTGAGGAACGAAACCCAACTTATTAGTCTAAGTTGTTGGGTTTCGCTTTTCTCAACCCAACCTACAAATAGATTAACTGAACTCCCAGAAACCCGGTTTCGCAGGAGTTACCGAGTTTCTAAGGGCGGTAGTTGTTGGGGTTTTCAACTATTAACCCTTCACTTGCTGCTGCTGCATTCAACTCATCGTCAGCCGATACAAATATCGCAGGGGGCAAACTGTTAGCTACACAGAGAGCATTTATCTCAAGACCTACTGCTAACTGAACTGCGTCATAACCTCGTAATCCATAGGTTTCAGCTAATGCCATTGCCGAATTGATTATGTTGTCTGCTATCTCGACAACTTGATACTCAAAGCGTAGGTCATTCTTGAACTGATTGCACGCTGCCGTCCTGTCTGTAGCGCTGATACTTCCCCCACGTGCCCGTCGTGTAATTGCAGCGACAATCTCAACACCTGTAATGGCGGCAATCACTATGTCGTTGTTCAACGCAGGGTCGAACAAAGTTAAAACCCATGTTGAACCACTTTCACTGATGTAGCGTTTGACCAGCGCACTGCTATCTACAAAATAAGTTGCCATCTAGCGGCGTTCCTCAATAATTGTCTCAGAAACAGGCTTACCCTGTACCTGAATTAGTCGCCGTTCAGTTTGCCGACTGTAAGAGGGCTGCTTGACTTGTTTAACTAAGCCAGAATTTAATAGTGCTTGGTGAAATTTTGTTTTTTGAGTGGCTTTTTGTTTATCAGCCAGATGTGTTTGAATAGCCTGATTAAGTTGATGTAGTTCGTCCATATCGAGCATCTGTAGTCGCTCGATAATTTGGTTAAGGATTGCTTGTTCCATAAGTTTTTAGATTTTAAACGAAGTTATTTAAAGTGGAGTGTTTCAATCCCTGAAAGGGATTAACAAGCTTTGAAAGTGGGCGTATTGTTGGGGTTACTTTTAAGCATCCAGTTTCAATCCCTGAAAGGGATTAACAAGCTTTGAAAGGAATTAATTAACGCTAACATCAAAGCTATAGAAAGTTTCAATCCCTGAAAGGGATTAACAAGCTTTGAAAGATTACAACACTGGATATAGTCTTTCAGATTTGAAGTTTCAATCCCTGAAAGGGATTAACAAGCTTTGAAAGAAAATCAGGATCTTCTGAATCAACCGTCAACAAGGGGTTTCAATCCCTGAAAGGGATTAACAAGCTTTGAAAGGTATTTAGGATGTCTTTCCAAAGTATTTTTACCGAGTTTCAATCCCTGAAAGGGATTAACAAGCTTTGAAAGCTACAAACACTACTTCAAGGTATCTATTATCAAATGCGTTTCAATCCCTGAAAGGGATTAACAAGCTTTGAAAGTTTAGGGCAAGCTTGGCATGGTTCCCAAGGTCGGCGTTGCGTTTCAATCCCTGAAAGGGATTAACAAGCTTTGAAAGGCTACACACCATCAGCGATCGCTACACACCAAGCGGTGGTTGAGTTTCAATCCCTGAAAGGGATTAACAAGCTTTGAAAGGAAAGTCAGGCAGGGCAAGCAAGACTTAAGCTCAGGTTTCAATCCCTGAAAGGGATTAACAAGCTTTGAAAGCAACCGCAGCGGGAAGCAAACCCACAGGCCGGGGTTTCAATCCCTGAAAGGGATTAACAAGCTTTGAAAGCGAGCTTTGGCTGGCACAGTTAACGGCGTCGGAAACCCGTTTCAATCCCTGAAAGGGATTAACAAGCTTTGAAAGTAGCAGGATTTCTTAATTCTTGTGCGATCAAAGCTGAGTTTCAATCCCTGAAAGGGATTAACAAGCTTTGAAAGTGCGATCGCTTCCAACACATTGCCTTTAGCTTTTTGGAGTTTCAATCCCTGAAAGGGATTAACAAGCTTTGAAAGGAAAGCGCGTCCTCATGCCCCGCAGTGTCTTCAAAAAGTTTCAATCCCTGAAAGGGATTAACAAGCTTTGAAAGAAAGGGACGCTTCCGCAAGTAATATAGCGATAGCAGTTTCAATCCCTGAAAGGGATTAACAAGCTTTGAAAGGCCAGCTAGCTGAAATGCTGATTGTATTTAGTTTTCAAGGTGCTTTTGCGACTACCGAGTAACAACATAGCATTTCCGATATCAACTTGTAAAGAACCCGATCGCTTTTTTTAGACTCAAAGCCAGTTTTGGCAAGCTTTCCGACGATCGCGACTACCGCATTTCAGGTATAATCCCAGCCAAACCTTTGTCTAGAGAGGGTTTCAGGCAAAATTTTCTGTCCGCTTGGAAAAACATCTACCCAGAGGCGCGAAGAATTTCTGTTTTTAATTAAATACACTATCTCAGTGAGGGGACTGAGGGCCGATCGCCCAGTGGCTGTCGTGCGATTATAAGTCTAGCGATCGCTATTATGGATATACAGAGTTTGGATTCTGCTTGTGTCTGCTAGAGATATCTTCCACGAAGCTATAAAACAGGCACTTGAGAAGGGAGGATGGATCGTTACACACGATCCGCTGATAGTAAAGTTTGGTAAAGACAAAGTATCAATTGATTTAGGTGCAGAAAGAGTCCTAGCAGCCGAAAAAGCAGGAGAAAAGATTGCAGTTGAAATCAAAAGCTTTTTGAATGAGTCAGAACTATATGATTACCATACTGCATTGGGGCAATTTCTCAATTATCGGTTGGCACTCCAATTCAGCGAACCCGATCGAACTCTTTATTTAGCAATTCCCTTGTAAACCTATCGTTCATTTTTTAATCGCGATCTGGCTCGTGTTTCAGTCCAACAGTATCAAGTTAAAGTGATTGTCTTCGATCCAATGAATGAGGTAATTGTACAATGGCAAAACTAGAGCAATACCGTCAGTACATTCAGAAGCTACTGAGCGAATATGGCAACTATCAACATTGCGGAGCAAATGTTGAAGTTCAACTTATTTTCGATACAGAACGCGACCATTATCAGATTTTAGATATTGGCTGGGATGGATACGATCGCATTTATAACTGTGTAATGCACTTAGATATTAAAAACGAAAAAATTTGGATTCAGCGCAATGCAACAGATATCCAGATAGCTCAGGAATTGGTGGCAATGGGAGTATCCAAAGAGGATATTATCTTAGGGTTACAGCCACCCTACAAGCGCCAGTACACCGAGTATGGTGTAGCTTAAGACAGTGGGCGATGGACACTAGGCAGGCATAAAGCAATGGTGCGCTTAAAACTGTGGCAATGGATCGTATTAGCAACGCCGATCGCAACGATCGTCACTTTCCTAATGGTATCGGCAGGATTGCAGATCCAGTCGTGGGGCATTAGTTGGATCTGGGCCCTCTTCACCTTTATCTTAGTAGGCTGGCGTTGGCTGCTAGTCAGATGGACTCAACCGATGGTAGAACAGATGGAAGCTGTAATGGCAGAAGTCAGCAAAGAACTGCAATCCACCGCAGCCGATACCGCCGCGCTACCAGAAGGAAATGACACCGTTACTAGAGCCGAAACAGCACTACAAGATATCCTGAAGACTGCACAGAACGATCGCGCAATTTGGGAAGACTGGCAAACCTTTTGGACGCGATGCCAAGATCTCGTGGTTGCGATCGCACATATCTATCATCCAGAAGTAAAATATCCCCTGCTTTCCATCTACGTTCCCCAAGCTTACGGACTGATTCGGGGCACAATGGATGACTTAGATCGGTGGATGCAAAAACTATCTCCAGCCCTCAATCAAGTCACGGTTGGGCAAGCATACCAAGCATACGAAGTATATCGCAAACTAGAACCATCCGCTCGTAAACTCTGGCAAGTATGGAACTGGGCTCAGTGGTTATTGAACCCGGCAGTAGCGGTAGCAAAATTTGCCAGTCAGCGTTACAGTAACCGCGCTACTCAGGAACTGCTGGTAAACTTGAGCCAGATGATGCGAGAAGCCGCGCTGAGGAACTTATGTCAGCAAGCTGTAGCCCTCTACGGCGGCGCTACCCTGCCAGTTGCAGAATTTTCCGTTTCCACACCGACATTACCGAAAGCGAAGACTCAAACTCTACGAGAAATCCTATCACAAGCAGAACCTGTAGCGGAGGTTGAGGAGAAACCCGTCAATATTCTGCTGGCGGGAAGAACGGGATCTGGAAAAAGCAGCTTGATTAACACCCTGTTTCAGGCAGAATTAGCCGCAGTAGATATTTTACCCAGTACCTCTAGCATTCAGAATTATCGCTGGCAAGCCGAAAGCACAGAAACTCTTACCCTTTGGGATACTCCCGGCTACGAACAAGCCAACCGTGCAGACTTACGAGAGCTAGTACTAGATTATGCCAAAAATGCCGATCTGCTGCTGTTAGTCACCCCTGCGATCGATCCTGCCCTGCAAATGGATGTAGACTTTCTCCAAGACATCAAAGCCACAGTTGAAGACTTACCTGCGATCGCAATTGTCACCCAAGTCGATCGTCTGCGTCCGATCCGCGAATGGCAACCACCTTATGATTGGGAATGGGGCGATCGGCCCAAAGAAATTGCCATTCGAGAAGCTACCGAATATCGACAAAAGCAACTAGGTGAGTTTTGCGATTTTGTTTTACCAGTCGTTACAGGCGATCTAAAAACGGGTCGAACTGCTTGGGGAGAAGACGCCCTATCATTAGCATTGGTGGAAGCCATTTCTCCTCTCAAGCAAATTCGCCTTGCCCGATTTTTGCGTAATTTGGACGCCCGTGCGATCGCAGCTGCTAAAATCATCGATCGCTACACATTCCAAATGGCAACAACCCAAGGATTAACTACACTAATCAAAAGTCCCGTTCTCAGATTCATTTCCACCCTATCCACAGGATCGCCAACTCTCGCTTATCTACTAGCAGAACAAATTCCCGTCGAACAGTTGCCTGTAGTGATTGGCAAACTCCAGATGGCTTACGACCTCTTCTCACTTTTGAATACAGACGATGCTAACAAACTTAACTTCGATCTGCTATCTCTGTGGCCCCTGCTGCTCGAAAATGCAGGTTTACCCGATCGCAACGCCTGGGCATTTGGTCACGCCTTGGTGGAGTACTGGACTGCCAATCTGACGATTCCACAACTGCGAGAGCGATTTCAATATTATCTCAAATTACATGAGTGATATCGTCAAATTGGAATCTTCCGTACTTAGTATGCTAGATTATCTTAAAATAATCTTTAAAGTCTTACTTGTCTTTGTCTTCGTCTTGTTCGGAATGGGTAGAAGTGGGTGAAAGGAAGCGATCGCTTTTAGGCAAATCGCACTTTCCCTTTTCCATAATCACCTTCAAAACAACATCGCCAGTTCTTTCCACAGCCCAAGATAAAATGGCAGTCAGGAAAATCGTTGTAATTAAAGAAATAAAGTCCATGAATTAAGGCTCCGTTTAAGCAATTACTTGTACAAATCCAGCCTATCAATGGAGTCTCCAATGCTTTGCAGCAAACGATTTGAGGTATATTTGAATTAAATTTGAGTAAATTTGATTTTAGATTTGACTTTATTTGAGTTTTGGTATGATGATTTGAGAGCGAGGTCAAATTAGTTTCTTAATAAAACTTTAACATTTGGATTGCTAGTATCGGGGTAAGACTATGAAGCCGCAGATAGTTCGAGTAAGTGAAGATGGAATCCGAAAAGCAAGGGAAGCACTTGAGAAAAATCACGGAGGAAAGCAAACAAGGCTGCTGGAAGTTGCTAAAGAGTCTGATCAGGCATTAAGTAGCCAGCAACTCACTAAATTTTTTCATGGTGAAAAAATTGAAAACCAGGTTGCTGTTAGAATTTTTGGTCTTTTACGACTAAAGCCTGGACGAGGTGATATTGCATCTGTATCGGAATCCGAAAAGCAGGCTAACGAGAATGATATCGATGCACTGGTGCAGCAAGTCCGCCAAAAGCGCCACGCCAAAATCGAATATCAGTGCGGCACAATGCGGATGCTGGACATCGAACAGCCAATAGATACAACAGAAATCTACACCGATGTCAATATCTTAGAAAAAATAACCAGCCAGCAACGGCGAGAAATTCCTGACTTGGTGCAAGGCTTCAACCCAGAATCAGATGATTTTGACAGACTGGGACTAGGTAGGGTTCAAAAACGAGTACCAGGTTTGGAAGCTGTCAAGCGTTACTCTAAGCTGATGGTACTCGGCAAACCAGGCGCGGGTAAAACCACATTTTTGAAGTGGTTAGCTGTTAAGTGCAACTTAGGCGAGTTTCAGCCGCACCTAATACCAATTTTTATCAGTCTCAAAGATTTTGCTAAAAATTCTAGTGGTGAAACCGAATTAAAATTATTTAATTATATCAATAACGAACAATTTCGTTATTGTGGCATTGTCGATGAATCGGTAACAGAAACCCTACTTAATCAGGGTCGTGTCTTGATTTTGCTAGATGGATTAGATGAAGTTTCCGAAGCTGATGAAGATAAAGTGATAGACGAAATCAGAAAGTTTTGCCAAAGATATTTTCAAAATCAGTTTATCATCACCTGTCGCATTGCTGCTGCAAAGTACAGGTTCACAGAGGAAAACTTTACAGATGTTGAGGTAGCAGATTTTGACTCTCACCAAGTAGAAACGTTTGCGAAAAAATGGTTTATTGCAGTTGCGAAGAATAATCGAGAAGAGGGAGAAGCGACAGCGAAGCGGTTTATTGAAAAGCTGAATCTGAGAGAAAATGATCCAATACGAGAACTAGCTGTTACTCCGATATTGCTGAATCTAACCTGTTTTGTTTTCAAAGAGAAAGGTGAATTTCCGTCGAAACGCTCGAAGTTGTATGAAGATGGGCTGGATATTCTCTTAGTCAGGTGGGATAAGGAGAGGAAGATTAAACGAGATGAAGTTTATCAAAATTTGTCATTGCCACATAAAATTAAGCTGCTGAGTCAGGTGGCGGCTATTACCTTTGAGCGAGGCGATTACTTCTTTGAAGAAAGTAAAGTGCAAGGAATCATAGCTGAATATCTCCGCTCTTTATTGGGCGGACAAACGGAGTCTGAGACTTTACTGGAGAATAGTGAAGTAATGCTGAAATCTCTTGAAGCGCAACACGGGTTATTGGTGGAACGGGCAAGGGGAATTTACTCTTTTTCTCATTTGACATTTCAAGAGTATTTAACCGCAAGATACTTTGTTGATAGTTCTGGTTCACAGGCTTTGGAGAATCTGACAAGCCACATCACTGAGAAACGCTGGCGCGAAGTATTTTTATTAACTGCGGAGATGATGCCGAATGCAGAACGCTGATGATTTTATCCGCTTAATGAAGCAACAGGCTGATGCGATTGCTGCCTCTGATGAAAATTTACAATACTTTCTAAGTGTGTTGAATCAAAGATATATTGCAGTTGATACTTATTGTAGTAGAGCAGCTATTCGTGCCTTTTACTTTGCCCTTTCCCTCGCTCTGACTCTCTACTTAGACGACGTTCCGGGAAGATCTACAAATATCGCGCGTCTACGCGGTCCAGATCTTGAACCTGATTTTACTCTTGCCTACAAATTTAATCTCAACTTTAATGATATCCCTGACCTTAACTGTAGCTTCTATCTCGCCCAAACCCTTGCCCGCGCCTTTGATTTCATTTCCAGCCATTTCATGGTTTACGGTATCCAAAATACTCGTGACGCATCTGTTGTCGGCAATCTTTTCATTCCCATTACTGTACACCTCCACAAGGCTTTTAGCCATATTAAATATCTTGATTATGAATTACAGGGAAAGTTGCAACTACTTATATCTCAACTGTATGAAGCAGAGGGTCGAAGTGAAGAAAACTTAGTGTGGGGGAAGTATTCTGGTCGATACTGGACTGCTCAATTAAGAGTAGTGATGATTGAGCATCGCAATATTGGTCACGATTGGCAGTTCAACGAACAGCAGAAAACATTGCTTAAGCAGTATTACGATGCCAATAAATTGCTGGTAGATTGCCTGAATAGCGGTTGTGCAGTCAGCCGCGAAGTAAGACAAGAAATAGAAGACACCCTACTCTTACCCATTGCCGAAATCGAAAAACGTCAACAACCCATTTCCTAGTACATTAGTAGAGTGCGTCAAAGTCGAAAATCTTGTATAAATCGATATCTTCAAAATCTGACACACCCTACAAACTGATATAGGTAAGTTGTTGCGCTTCAGCGCTGGATCTAGCGCTGAAGCGCAACAACTTACCTAGAAAATCGATGAAATTAGACATACGCTAAAATATTAATATAACTCTTTTCAGGTGAGTGAGGTACAAAGAAACCGGGTTTCTGGTCAAACATCACTTCTTTGCTTAATCTGATATTATAATAAAAGTGTTTAACAACAGCTATTTGGATAAGGTTATGGACGCCCCTACGATCGCCTTAACTCCTACCCTCAAATTAAAAATCGATTTAAGTGACGAGCAGTATTTCCAAATGTGTCAAAACAACCGCGATTTAAAATTTGAGCGTACAGCCAAAGGAGTATTACTAATTATGCCACCAACCGGAGGAGAAACTAGCAACCGCAATGCCGATTTAACTTTTCAAATTCAAGCCTGGAGTCGTCAGAATAATCTAGGTAAAGCCTTCGATTCTAATGGTGGTTTCAAACTTCCCAATGGGGCCGATCGATCTCCCGATGCTTCTTGGGTAAGCATTGAGCGGTGGAATGCCTTAACTCCCGAACAACGAGAAAAATTTATTCCCCTTTGTCCTGATTTTGTAGTCGAGTTACGCTCTCCTAGCGATAGTTTAACAGAATTGCGAGAAAAAATGCAAGAATACATCGCAAACGGTGCAGGATTGGGTTGGTTAATTGACCGAAAAAATAAGCGCGTAGAAATTTATCGCCCAAATCAAGAGGTAGAAATACTCGAAAATCCTGCTGCTCTTTCCGGTGAAGATGTATTACCTGGGTTTGTTTTGGATCTCAATCCGATTATGTCCTAATTTTAGATATAAGTTTGATTTCATTCAACTGATATCCGCTATAAATTTTACCTTATTTCAAAACCATTCTTAACTATGACACTCAAAGAATTAGAACCACAACTCCTTGCCTTAAATCCGGCAGAAAAAGCACAGGCAATTCAGCTATTAGTCCAAAGTTTAAGCAACACTTGGCAAGGAATAGAAAAAACTCCCGGCGTGTGTGGTGGCGATGCCAGAATTACTGGGACTCGCATCCCTATTTGGTCGCTGGTAAATTACCGTCGTCTGGGTGCTACTGATGCCAGAATATTACAGGATTTTCCTCATTTGAGTGCAGCAGATTTAGTGAATGCTTGGGCTTATGCTGATGCACACCCCGAAGAAATTGAGGCAGCAATATTAAGAAATGAGGAAGATTGAAAAATGGCACGTATTTATGCAGATGAAAACTTCCCACTGCCGATCGTAGAATTATTACGTGCTTTCGGTCACGATGTTTTAACTTCTAGAGAAGCGGGAAAGTCAGGATTTGGTATTCCTGATGAAGAGGTTTTAGCTTTCGCTATTAGCAATAATCGTGCTGTTTTAACCCGCAATTGGGGTGATTTTATCCGACTGCATCGTTTAGAACCAAATCATGCAGGTATTATTGTCTGCAAAGAAGACCTAAACTTAGAAAGACAAGCGACACGCATTAACGATGCTATTTTTGCTGAAGAAAACTTGAGAGGTAAATTAATTCGAGTGATTCGTCCGTCGAGATAAAAAAAAGGCGCTCGCCCATTAATGCGATCGCTATATAATATTTTCAGCCATTATACTAAAATTAATTAGCCCAATCCAGGAGGAATCAATCCAATGGAAGAACTACTTGCCCTCAAAGAACTACTCCACGCAGGTAATATTGCAGAAGCTTTGTTATTGGTAGAAGAACTAGAAGAAATGAGCAAATCCGACAAACTGAACAAAATATTTAGTTATGGCATCATTTTGCTTCTGCATCTGATTAAGCAATCTGCTGAAAATCGCACAACTAGGTCTTGGAATCTTTCTATTCGCAATTCTGTCAAGCAAATTAAACGCACTAATTCTCGCGAAAAAGCAAAAGGAACTTATATGAGTGAAGAAGAATTAGCAGCAACTTTAGAAGATGCTTATGATTTAGCATTAGAAAAAGCGGCGATAGAAGCCTTTGAAGGTAAATATGAACCTGAAGAACTAAGTCAATTAGTTAATCAAGAGGAAATTATTAAAAACGCTATGAATTTAATTTGGGAACGAGAAGGAGATATAGCTAGGGACTAGGGGCTAGGGGCTAGGGACTAGGGGAAGAAGGGTACGTAGTTGCGCTTTAGCGGCAAATCTAGCGCTAAAGCGCAACTACGTACCTTTTTTAATGTGCCAGTTGCGGAAGTCCTATTTTGTTAATTACGCCCAAAGAAACCCGGTTTCTTAACGCCGTGGCGCTGTTTTCGCCAGCAAGCAGAAAAGCCATTTAGCGTTTCAGAGGCAGGATTTATGGTGGGCACTGCCCACCCTTCTGCATATTCGCGATCGCTAAACTGCTAAAAATGTAACGACTTGTAACTTATAATGAGAGCGATAAAGACGGAAGCACGAGTAAGGGTAGAACCAACGAATGCGAGTTGCGATCGCTGGAGCAGGTCTGGCAGGACTTTCCTGCGCTAAATATCTCACAGACGCAGGTCACACGCCCATTGTATTAGAACGGCGTGACGTACTGGGCGGTAAGGTTGCCGCATGGAAAGATGCTGACGGCGACTGGTACGAAACTGGGCTGCATATCTTCTTTGGGGCATATCCCAATATATTGCAGCTATTCAAAGAACTGGGCATCGAAGATCGATTGCAGTGGAAAGAACACACAATGATCTTCAATCAACCAAACGCCCCTGGTACATACTCCCGCTTCGACTTCCCCGACATCCCAGCACCGTTCAACGGTATTGTGGCAATTCTGGGCAATAACGATATGCTGACATGGCCTGAAAAAATTCGCTTCGGGATTGGCCTAATTCCGGCGATGATTAAAGGGCAGAAGTATGTCGAGGAAATGGACAAATATTCCTGGTCGGAGTGGCTGAAAGTACAAAACATCCCCCCAAGGGTAGAGAAAGAAGTTTTCATCGCCATGTCTAAGGCGCTGAACTTTATTGACCCGTCAGAAATTTCGGCGACAATTCTGCTGACTGCCCTCAATCGCTTCCTCCAGGAAAAGAACGGTTCCAAGATGGCATTTCTGGATGGTTCGCCGACTGAGCGCTTGTGTGAGCCGATCGTAGATTACATTACGGCACGGGGCGGGGAAGTGCGGTTAAATGCCCCACTGAAGGAGTTTTTGCTTAATCCTGATGGGACAGTGCGCGGTTTCCTAATTCGGGGGTTGGACGGTAGACCCGATGAAGTTCTCACAGCCGATCTGTACGTCTCTGCCATGCCGGTTGACCCCCTAAAGGTGATGCTACCCCAAGAGTGGAAGCAGATGGACTTCTTCGGCAAGCTGGAAGGCTTAGAAGGGGTGCCGGTGATTAACGTGCATCTGTGGTTCGATCGCAAACTCACCGACATCGACCACCTGCTGTTTTCCCGTTCTCACCTGCTCAGCGTCTATGCTGACATGAGCAATACCTGTCGCGAGTACGCCAATCCCAATCGCTCCATGCTGGAATTAGTTTTAGCCCCGGCAAAAGATTGGATCGATCGATCGGATGAAGAAATCGTGCAAGCGACGATCGCAGAGTTAGAAAAACTCTTCCCCGACCACTTTGGGACTGATAACCCAGCTAAATTGCTCAAATATCACGTTGTAAAGACGCCACGCTCAGTCTACAAGGCAACTCCAGGACGCCAGCAACACCGTCCCTCCCAAAAAACACCGATAGCAAATTTTTATCTAACTGGCGATTACACCATGCAACGCTATTTAGCGAGTATGGAAGGAGCAACACTTTCTGGTAAGCTGACAGCGCAGGCGATCGCCGAAGCTCATCCCCAAATGGTGCAAGAGGCAACCAAAACTCAGACAACCTCCCAGCCTGCGAAAAATGCTGCAACTGTCTAATTACCCTCGCATGAGAACGCTGGCCTCTCGGTCGAACTCTTACGAACTCTGTCGTCAGGTTACAGCCAAATACGCCAAGACGTTTTATTTAGGCACATTACTGATGCCAGAGGCCAAGCGTCGGGCGATTTGGGCGATTTATGCCTGGTGCCGTCGCACTGACGAACTCGTAGATGGCCCCCAATCAAGTACAACAACCAACGAAACTTTAGATGGTTGGGAAAAACAACTGGAATGTTTATTTGCTGGCGATCCGCTAGATGATATTGATGTGGCCTTGGTAGATACGCTGCAACAGTTCCCGATGGACATTGAGCCGTTTCGGGATATGATTGCCGGACAGCGTATGGACTTGTACCGTAGCCGATACGAGACGTTTGAGGAACTTAACCTCTACTGCTATCGGGTAGCAGGTACGGTTGGCTTAATGTCTACCGCTATACTGGGCGTCGATACATCGAATCACACCGCGCCTTGGAACCGGGATAAGGATGTCCTCATTCCCACTGAAGAAGCGATCGCATTGGGCATCGCCAACCAGCTTACCAACATCCTCCGCGATGTCGGCGAAGACGCCCGCCGGGGTCGTATCTACATACCCTTAGAAGAATTAGCTTTGTTTAATTACACAGAGGACGACCTCTTTAAGGGTGTGGTCGATGAACGATGGCGGGAACTGATGCGCTTCCAAATCCAACGGGCACGCAAGTTCTTTACTCTGGCAGAAAAAGGGATCAGGAGACTCTGTGCCGATTCCCGTTGGCCTGTATGGACAGCTTTGATGCTCTATCAGCAGATTTTAGATGCGATCGAACGCAACCAGTACGATGTCTTCCGGCAAAGAGCTTTCGTTTCTGGCCCCCGCAAACTTCTCTGTTTGCCCATAGCCGGGTTGCGATCGAAAGTACTTTGAGTCTCCTTGTATCGAGTCTGATTCTGTCATATAAAAATTAACGCTCAACTCTTAGGTGGTTGAGCGATATAAACCGTTATTCCCTAACGAAACAAATACCGAACTTACTGCCCCGGTTTTCCCTTTTCCAAAGCTTTCTTCACTAAATCGTCGGAAACGTTGCCAACACCTACAGATGTAGGGTTAACGTCCCTTGCCATATCTATGAAGTCATTTGGATTGCCAGTGGCTTCTGCTTTATAAGTCGTTTCTTGCGCTTGGCCGACTTGAAATTTAGGTGCAGTTGCCTCTGCTGCTGCTTGTGTACCTGCCCCAGTGCGATCGATCTCACTGACGCTGAAAGCCTTTGATGCTTCGTAGTCAGCATTGACATCGATTTCTGGCATTTTCTCCTTACCCGCCACCATATTCTCAGCCACTAGCTGAGCATCCTGAGTGGTAGCTTCTGCCGGGTTGGGAGTCATTTTTTCGGCCATAACATTCTCCTATTTGCACTTTTTTATCTATGTAATTAATCCTAACGAGACACATTTCCTTTTTTCGACTCTCTTGAGATAGATCTCCAATTGGAGTTTAAGGAATATTTACTCTACCAAAATGAATGGATCGAACTCTTTCTATTGGAGGGCGATTTCAAGAACTTAAAACTGATATTTCTTAGGGAACCGCTGTAATTATCATTGGAAAACAACTTATGATTGCAAGTCAAAACACCATCAAGTCTCAAGCCCTTACACAAGAGACACAAAAATTCGTTGATGCTTTTGAAGCTCTGGGTACGGATGAAAAACTAGCACTGCTCTATTTTATTTATGAAAAAATGGGAGATTCAATTACGCCAGCGGCTCCCACAGCAACTGACCCCGAACTAGCTCCCAAGTTGATGGGAGACTTTTACGAATTGTCAGATGATAAACAGCTGGCAGTAATGCGAGAAATTGCCAACCGCGAAGACACAGAATATTCCCGTGCCTACGGCGCTCTCAAACAAAATAACCAGTTGATGGCGTGGTATGCTTGGGCACAGGGTATGGGCGATACGGTAGTGGATCTGCCCGAAGGCTACCAAGCCGCTCAATCCATCAACGATGCACTCTCGCAAATTGAAGGACTAGATTTTGAGGGGCAAATATCAGTTTTACGTACAGTAGCCAGTAACATGGGCTACAGCGACGTTAAGCCAATTCCCACTCAAGCTGAAACTGGCAAAACTGCCAGTTTGTAGATTGCCAAGAATACAGCAGGGCTGTTCTAGCTTCGCCAGACAGCCCTGCTGCTTTTCGTATTGTAGGGGCGATTCATTCCGAGGATAATTTTTTGGTTAAACCCAAAGATCTGTTACGGAATGCGGAGCCCCTACAGCTAATTTAAAGCCCTGGTAGATCTAGCCCACTCGTCAACTCTTCCATGCGACTCCGCATCGTAGCCGTGGATTTTTCGTAGGCATCTTTCATCGCCGCCGCAACGATGGCAGAAAGGGCTTCTGCTCCTTGCCCAAGGGCGTCAGGGGAAATTTCCACGTGACGGGGTTCTTGGTTGCCGTTGAGAACAACCTTGACTAAGCCATCTTCAGACTGTCCCTCAATCTCCATTTGCTCCAATTCTTCTTGAAGCTTTTTGGCACCTTCTTGAACCTGTTGAGCTTTTTTGAAAGCATCGGCCAGCTCTTTCATTTTCCCCAGACCGAAGCTGAATCCCTGTTTCTGTGACATAGCTTAATTGACTGCGTATACCTACCCGATCTTAACGCTCACCCACCTAATATCCCTTTCACAAGAGTAAACGGACGCAATCCTTTTACCATTTGTCAGTAATGAGTGGTGATGAGCCTTACATTTGCTTACCCATCACCTTGAGCCCATTACCTCTTAAGAGACACATAAGTAGTAGCACAGCTCCGAGATATTTTGGGTAGAGGAATAAGGTTTATCACTCCGTGCCCCCACACAACCATATTCCTGCGTACCAAACAAATTGTTTCCTCATCTATAACAAGCATTCCCGCCTGCGAACAGCTCTAAACAGGTTGAAACTCGCCCAGAATCTTCACCTCTGGCTCCAAGCACAGAGACCAGTGCTGTTCCACCTTACTCTGGACATAGCGGATCAGGTGGAAAATATCATTAGCCGTTGCCCCACCGCAGTTGAGAATAAAGTTGGCGTGGCGTTCGGCAACTGTAGCACCTCCGATGCGATGGCCTTTGAGACCTGTTTGCTCAATTAACCACGCAGCTGCGTGAGGTTTTGGATTGCGAAACACACTGCCGCAGCTAGGCTTGTTATAAGGCTGAGTGCTATGCCGCCGCCGGAGATGTTCGGTTGTTGCAGCCATCACTCTTGCTGGGTCTGCTCCTGGTTGGAGTTGGAAAGTAACCTGAGTGACCAAGCGATTTTCACCTTGCAGTATTGAGGTGCGATAGCTGTAGCCCAGGTCTTGGGAAGTGAGAATCTGAATGCTGCCATCAGGGGAAAGCACGCGAGCGTGCGCCAGAATATCCGCCGTACAGCTATTGTGAGCGCCCGCATTCATGACCGCAGCACCACCAACGCTGCCGGGAATACCAACTGCCCATTCCATTCCTTGCCAACCCCGCTCAGCCGCTTGCCACGCCAGACGCACCAAGGGTTCTCCAGCAGCAGCGGTCACCTGACCTGTTTCGGGGTCGAAGTGGGTGTAACGGAGGTGGCGAGTACAGATGACCAAACCGGGCAGACCGCGATCGCTCACGAGCAAGTTCGAGCCAGCCCCCAACAAAGTAATCGGTAGGTCGGAAGACATAGCCCATTCAAAGCAGGCTTGTAACTCGCTCAATTGTCTGGGCGCGACGTACCACTCGGCTGGGCCACCGACCCGAAAGGAAGTCAGGCTGGCCAGAGAAACTTGGTACTTGATCGGGCATTCCGTACCGGGAAGGTAAAATTGCTTTTCTTTTGGCTGATTTAGGTTGAAGAAAGGGGCTTGTGAGCTAGCCACCTTAAGTCCTTGGGAGAGGTGATTGGAGACAGTCATAGCTGATTACACACGCCCTAAAACTTGAGGGCAAACATATTTTTTGCACAAATTAGGCGCTGCGGCGACATTCTTGATGGACACCTTGCTCGGCGTTTTCGTAGAAGGCTATGACTTCCGGAATTATTTGATTGAGGTTTCCGGCTCCGAGAAAGAGGGCAATGTCACCAGGGTGGAGATTTTCTTTAAGAAATTGGCACACCGACTGAAGAGAAGGTTCGTACCTCACTTGGAGGTGGTGTTTGGCGATCTCCTCTACCACCACTTGACCGCTAATTTGGCCTGGATTTGGTTCGCCTGCACTATAAATGTCAGAGACGATCGCAAGGTCGGCATTATTGAAGCACTGGCCAAATTCTGATAAGAAGGCAAGGGTACGACTGTAACGGTGAGGTTGAAAGATGGCTACAACCCTTCCAGACGAAGAATTTGACAATTCCTTGGCTTGGATGCGTGCGGCTGCCAGCGTGGCGCTAATTTCGCTGGGGTGGTGGGCGTAGTCGTCAATAAAGCGGATGCCATTCACTTCGCCTCGATGTTCAAAGCGACGGCGGGCTCCCTCAAAAGTAGCTAGAGCATTTGCAATAACCGAAAATTCCAAGCCCAAGTGACGACCAACTGCGATCGCTGCCAGTGCGTTACTGAGATTATGTTCTCCCAACAACTTAAAATTGAACTGCCCCAGGATTTTTCCTCGCTCCCAAACCCGTGCGGTAGTTCCATCAGCACGATACACAGCACAATCTGCCGTATAGTCAGCGCCAGAATCCGGCTGTAGGCTATAGCTAATTGTCGGTTTTAGCCGATCGCGGACAGTGGCGCAGTCAATGCAACCAACCGTAATTTGACAGCGCTGTGCAAATACTTGGAATGTGGTTATCACCTCTTCCAGGTTTTCGTAGTGGTCTGGATGATCGAGTTCGATGTTAGTCACCACCCCAATTTGGGCGGAAAGCTTGACGAGAGAGCCATCGGATTCATCTGCCTCAGCGACCAGATAATCGCCTTGTCCCATCCGAGCATTGCCTTCCCATGCCGTCACCTCTCCCCCGACTACAATTGTCGGGTCTAGACCAGCCACCAGCAGCAAATACCCGATCGTACTGCTGGTGGTAGTTTTACCGTGAGTACCCGCCACTGCAATGCTGTAGTAATCCTCAATTAAGGCGGCCAGCAAATCCGATCGATGGAAAATCGGGCAACCTAACTCAAGTGCGGCTCGATACTCAGCATTGGCGGGATTGATTGCTGTGGAACAAATAACCTGAGGCAAGACAGCTGTTGGGAGCGAGACTAAAGAGCGAGCTTCCTTTTTGCTGGTTTGTTCCGTCATTCGGAGAGTTGTTGAGCCTACACTAACCGTGGCGGTCGCTTCGGCGGCACAACCCGAGTCTGCTTCCAGCTGGAAGAACTCTAAATTTGTCGCGTCTTGACTACCAAAGATGTGAGCCCCTATTGCCTGTAATCGCTGAGTAATGTGACTTGGGCGAATATCCGAGCCGGATACAGGCAGTTTCCGTTTCGCTACAACGTAGGCGAGAGCTGACATTCCAATTCCACCTATACCGATGAAATGAAATGGCTTCCCGCTAAAATCTACTGAATTTAGCATTTTAGCTCCTTACACACCACACAAAGACCGCACTGCACCCATAACAGGCGATATCATAGCAGGAATTATTTTTTCACGATACAGCTTTAATGCTGATTCGGCTCAATACCCAAAAGATGTATTTCCTGGAAATTTATGCAGTTATGCTAGAGGTTACGGCATTTTTTGACAATTTTTCCAGTGGTCTACTATTTTTACTTTTAAGCGTGGAATCTATTACCGCTCCGGAAATCATGTTCGAGTATGGGGAAAGTGGCAATTTTCGGGGGTACGTTCGATCCCGTTCACTGGGGACACCTGTTGATGGCAGAGACAGCGCTGAGTCAGTTCGGGCTAGATAAAGTTATCTGGATACCGGCTCGCTGCCCTCCTCACAAATCGCAGTCTTGTTGGTTAGATTTTGAGCATCGTTGGGAATTAGTGCGATTGGCTATTTGCGATCGCTCAGCTTTTGCGATCCTGCCAAGATCCTGCCAGCCGATCGGTTATTCTTACGCCATTGACACGCTGGAAGACCTCCAGTCTCTTTATTCCCACACCCATTTGTGCTGGATTATTGGCCTAGATGCCTTTCAAACCTTACCGCGATGGCACCGGCGTCAGGAACTCGTGCCAGCCTGTGAGTGGCTGGTGGCACCCCGCCCAGACGCCTTTGGCAACTCCTCAGTTGATTCGCTCTGTCAGCAGGTTGCCCAAAAGCTGGAGTCCCAGTCGATCGCAATTCGCTGGCAGGCTCTGCAAATGCCCAGCGTGGGTATCTCATCAAGTCTGATTCGCCAGTACTATCGCCAAGGTCGATCGATTCGTTACCTCGTTCCCGAAGCGGTGAGAACCTACCTGCAACTGCAAGTAAGTTCTCACCCCGATAATTGAAAAATCAGAGCAAACGCCCACTTATTGGCCCGATCGCACCAAATTCATCTTAATTTCAGCCAAATTAGTCCGATCGCAAACAACTTACAACGGTTCGATTTATCCACCCTTTGCGATATGATCTGGTTCATCACTAGGGATAGATCAATTGAGTAGACAGAGGGCAAGACGCAGTGATTAGAGTAGCAATCAACGGTTTTGGACGCATCGGACGCAACTTCATGCGCTGTTGGACAGGCAGAAAAGATAGTCAAATTGAGGTTGTTGGTATCAATGACACCTCCGATCCAAAAACCAACTCCCACTTGCTAAAATATGACACCATGCTGGGGAGGTTTGATGCTGACATAAGTCACGATGAAAATTCCATCATCGTAAACGGCAAGACGGTCAAATGTGTATCGGATCGCAATCCAGAGAATTTGCCCTGGAAAGCTTGGGATATTGACCTGATCATCGAATCGACCGGCGTCTTTGTCAGCAAGGAAGGGGCATCCAAGCATTTAACTGCTGGTGCCAAGAAGGTTCTGATTACCGCTCCTGGTAAAGGCGATGACGGTACTTTTGTGTATGGGGTCAATCACGACCAGTATGACCACGAAAAGCATTGGATCATTAGCAATGCCAGCTGTACCACCAACTGTCTGGCTCCGATTGCTAAGGTGTTGCACGAACAATTCGGCATCATCAAAGGTACGATGACCACCACTCACAGTTACACTGGTGACCAGCGCTTACTAGATGCTAGCCACCGGGATTTGAGAAGGGCAAGAGCGGCGGCGATGAACATTGTGCCGACCTCGACTGGTGCAGCTAAAGCAGTTTCTCTGGTTTTGCCAGCACTAAAGGGTAAGCTCAATGGTATCGCTTTGCGAGTTCCTACCCCTAATGTTTCTGTGGTGGATTTGGTAGTTATTGTCGAGAAAAGGACGTTTGCTGAAGAGGTGAACCAAGTCCTGAAGGAAGCTGCGAACAATTCGTTGAAAGGTGTTCTGGAGTACAGCGACCTAGAGCTGGTTTCGTCGGATTATCGCGGTACTGATGCCTCTTCGATCGTGGATGCCAGTCTGACAATGGTCATGGATGGCGATATGGTCAAGGTTGTGGCTTGGTATGACAACGAGTGGGGTTACAGCCAACGGGTTGTCGATCTCGCCGAACTGGTGGCTCAGAAGTGGACTTGATTAGTTAGTCATTAGTCATTAGTCATTGGTCATTAGTTTTTTTATTCCGAGCGCAAGGGTGGGCGAACAAAACTAATGACTCGTATACTTTTTGTCTCCTATGCTCCTTTATGGGTAAGGAAGATCGATGACAAGGTGACTGATGGCTAGCTGACTAATTTTAATGCTGTTAAATAGCAAGTTTGTCGGTTAATTAGTTAGGGTGGGTATTGCCCACCCTAACTAATTGGTGGAACGAGCTAGTAGTGGAGCAGCTTGTAACAAGGTTTGGGTATAAGGATGTTGGGGATTGGTAAAAATATCTCTGGTATTCCCTAGTTCTACTATGCGACCGGCATTCATTACGGCGATACGATCGCAAAAAAACCTCGCTACCGAAAGATCGTGAGTAATAAACAAATACGTCAGATCGAAATCTCGCTTTAGTTCTAACATTAGCTCCAGTACCTGCGTCTGAACATGAGCATCGAGCATACTTACAGGTTCGTCGCAGATAATGAGTTTGGGTCGGGTAATCAAGGCCCGTGCGATCGCTACCCGTTGTTGCTGTCCCCCAGATAGACCGGATGGGTATCGGTTGTAGTACTCAGATGCTGGTGTTAAACCCACTCGCTCCAACATCTGGATCACCTGCTTTTTAGCCTCTCCCGGTTCGGCCAGTTTGTGAATAAACAGGGGATCGGCGATACTTTGTCCTACCGTCATGCGGGGATTGAGGCAAGCATGGGGGTCTTGAAATATCATTTGGATTTGCCGCCGAGTCAGCCGCATAGACTCGCGAGACAGGTTAGTTAGTTCCGCTCCGAGAAACTCTACCTTCCCAGAAGTAGGCTTCCGCAGTTGCAAAATTGTTCGCGATAAGGTACTTTTTCCACAACCGGATTCTCCTACCAATCCCAGTATTTCACCAGGATAAAGTTCTAAACTGACACCATCTACAGCTTTGATAACAGGAATATTTTTGGAAAACAACTGTTGGAGCAAATTACCTTCCAGAGTGTAGTGCTGCTTCAAATCGTTGAGGCGCAGTATTGGTGATTGGGAATTGGGAAGATTTTGAGGAATGAGTTTTGAGTTTTGAGTTGAAAAATTCCCCCACTCCTCCGCTCCCCCACTCCCCCACTCCTCCGCTCCCCCACTCCCCCACTCCCCTGCTCCTCTGCTCCTCTGCCTCTGCTCCCCCGCTTCATCGTCGCTGACGGCTTGAATGTGGAGGGCGGCTTGGAGAAGCGATCGCGTATATTCGTGTTGGGGATGTTGGAGGACTGATTTGGTGAAACCAGATTCGACGATTTTGCCAGCATACATCACAGCCATACGATCGCAGTATTCACCCACCATTGCCAAATCGTGGGAGATTAACAGCAAAGCCATATCCCGTTCCCGACAAAGCCGCGTTAGTTCCTCCAAAATTTGAGCCGAAACGGTAACGTCCAAGCTGGTAGTCGGTTCATCTGCCACAATCAGTTTAGGATTGAGAAGTAAGGCAAGTGCGATCGCAACCCGCTGTCTCATCCCACCGCTAAACTCGTGGGGATACTGCGACCAACGATTTGCCGGGATCTTCACAGCCTCCAGCGTTTCAATCGCCTTTTCCTTCGCTTGACGCCGCGACAAATGGGATTGATGAGCTTTGAGCGTTTCCACGCAGTGATCCCCAATTGTCATCAGAGGATCGAGGCGCGTCATCGGGTCTTGAAAAATTAGCGCCACCGCTTCCCCTCGAAATCGGCGCAGCTGAGCAGGAGTCAAATCTAAAACAGATTCACCTTCAAAGCGGATATTTCCTTCAACCAGGCTGTCGGGTGGTAGCAACCGCATAGCAGCGCGTCCCAGCGTTGATTTGCCGCAGCCAGATTCACCCACCAATCCCAAGCGTTCCCCCGATTTGAGGGTAAAAGAGACATCATCCACAGCCCAACTTATGGACGAAGATTCCCCCTCTCTAGAAGCAGACTGGTAACTAGGATAAGCTACCCGCAAATTTTCCACGCCAAATAGCACTTTGTCATTAGTCATTCGTCATTTGTCCTTTGTCATTGCTGATTAGTCATTAGACATTACAGGACTTACGCAAAAACCTTGGTTTTCCCCCCCCTTTGCCCCCTCCCCTTGCCCCAAATCCCCTCTCCTCATTCCCCCCAGATTTGGGGGGCTGGGGGGCGAAATTCCCCCCAGATTTGGGGGGCTAGGGGGGAGAAGAGCGTAAGTCCTAACATTAGTGAAAAGTTCTTTGCTAATGACTAATGACTGATGACTAATGACTGATATCAATTATCGAATCGTCGCATCAGGTAGGCGACCCCAAACTCTCCACAAGGATGTTTTTCCAAAACATCTGCAAGCTTAAACACCATTGCCGCTACTTCTGGCCCCAGTTTATCAATTGTGGCCTGTCGCTCTTTCTCGGCCAGTTCCTGCTCCCGCGCCCGCATTTGCCATTCAGGGGAAAACATATGCGCCACCTGTGTGTGCAGCCCCAACTCTGCCAAGACATCCCACTCGCCCTTGTCGCACCATATCCCGCCACAATACATACAGCGCTCTACGTAAAACGGTGTCCTAAAGTGAACCTTGGCTCGCGATAGATAGTGCTGACAGTCTGGACAAAGGGCGGCTTTGGCATCAAAGGGAGACTGGACAAAATCCACATTTACAGATTGAGTCAGCATCTGTGGCTCTACCTGCTGTTGAGGTTGACGGGCTTGCCAGCTTTGATATTCATCAGCAGGAATCCAACTACCTTGACAATCAGGGCAGTGCTTTACAGATAAATTCTTAGCGAAGGTGCTATCAACGAGCTTCACCTGCTTATCTTTCGGACATTGCACAGTTTCTCTATCCTTGCCTAAACTACATTCATAATATTGAAACAGGTTTGCATCCTGGCTTTTTATTTATTGAACTTGCAGAAGTGCTTGGCAGTAGGCAATCAGAGTATGAAGGCGATCGCTTATCTTAGTCAGTCTAGCTTGTGCTGTTTCGCTTCGACGTGCTGCTTGCAAAAACATCACGTCTATTCCTAAGAGTCGCAGTTCCTTATCGATTTCGGTTAAATATGACTGAACGCTCGGCAAAGTAGCCGAATCTAGTCCATCACCGCTCAAATTGGCAATTTGACTTTGAAAAATTTGTTGTACTTGGCCGAAACTATCCCGCAGCTTCACTGAGTCCGCTTTCTCTTGTGCAGCTGTCTGTTGCAGTTGCTCTAGGGCTTGTTGGAATTTTTGATAGCGGACACTAAGATTGGGCGGTAACATTCAGGAAATCTATCCTTGCGATAGAATCAATGTAAAGAATTTTGTCTTTTAATTTAAGATAAATAGTAACCAAAAGCTAGCTGGAGGGTGCCCAGCCAGTCCTCAATTCTGGATGGGTAGGGCTTGGTTCAGGGTTTTTCGACTTGAGCTGTATTTCTGATTCTCAAGTTCATGGCTAAGAGCCAAAGTCCTTACAAGCGTTGACGTTAGAGGAATATGCTCCTCCAGCCGATCGAAGAAAAAGTGTTTTAAAGGCAAGATCCCAACTCGGTAATCAGCACTATAGGCAGGGTGAAAGCCTACAACAAGTTTTACATTTTGGAGAGCGATCGCATTCCCGAATAAGAATATTCTTAAAGATCCCCGGCTTGATTTTGCTCTCTAGCAAGGGCGGCCAACAGCCCTACAAAAGCAACAAAATATCCAAAAATACCACAATTGTGGCGTAAATCGGCTAAAAACCTTCTATTTTTAAGGATTAAGTCCAAAATTATGAACGTAATTGCTCCAACTTCCACTCCCACTATTAATTGCGTAATCCCTGACTGGTTACAGGAATGTTTATGTGCTGGGCCAGACGCCTGCGATCCCGCAGACACAGGGTTAGTTTGTCGAGCTTTTGAATTTGCTTATCAGCTGCACGACGGTCAGTATCGGAAATCGGGAGAACCTTACATCTGTCACCCCGTCGCAGTAGCTGGATTGTTGCGCGACCTTGGGGGATCGGGTGCTATGATCGCAGCCGGTTTCCTCCACGACGTTGTTGAAGATACAGAAGTCACCGTCGAAGAAATAGAGCAGCGGTTTGGCCCAGAAGTGCGGCGTTTGGTAGAAGGTGTGACCAAACTCGCGAAGTTTTCCGAAAATTTCTCCAGCAAAACCGAGCGACAAGCCGAAAACTTTCGCCGGATGTTCTTGGCAATGGCTCAAGATATTCGGGTAATTGTGGTGAAGCTGGCCGATCGCCTGCATAATATGCGAACCCTCGAACACCTGACTGACGAAAAACGTCGGCGCATAGCTTTGGAAACGCGAGAAATTTTTGCGCCGCTGGCTAATCGCCTGGGAATTGGGCGCTTTAAGTGGGAACTGGAAGATTTGTCGTTCAAGTATCTGGAAACAGAATCATACCGTCAAATCCAAGAGTTAGTTGCCGAGAAGCGGACCGATCGCGAAGCCAGACTGGCAGGAGTAACGGAAATTTTGCGCCAGGGTCTACAACAAGCGGGAATAAATTGCTCAGACATCAGCGGACGACCCAAGCACCTTTATAGCATCTACCAAAAGATGCAGCGCCAGCAAAAGGAATTTCACGAAATTTACGATCTGGCTGCTATCCGCATGATTGTTCAGTCGAACGACGAATGCTATCGCTCTTTGGCTGTCGTTCACGATGCCTTTCGACCAGTTCCAGGCAGATTTAAGGACTACATCGGTCTACCCAAACCGAATCGCTATCAGTCATTGCATACAGTTGTGATTGGCCCGACGGGGCGTCCGATCGAGGTGCAGATCCGCACCCTGCAAATGCACCAGATAGCGGAATATGGGATTGCCGCTCATTGGAAGTATAAGGAAACGGGTCGGTCTAACAATACGCAGGTGACAGGATCGGATGAAAAGTTTACCTGGTTGCGACAGCTGCTGGAATGGCAAAACGACCTGAAAGATGCTCAGGAATACATCGAAAGCGTCAAAGATAATTTATTTGAAGATGATGTTTATGTATTCACGCCAAAAGGCGATGTGATTTCCCTCAGTCAAGGTGCGACGACCGTAGATTTTGCCTATCGGATACACACAGAGGTGGGAAACCACTGTGCTGGTGCTAAGGTGAATGGGCGAATGATGCCGCTGGGTACGCCGCTGAAAAATGGTGACATTGTGGAGATTGTGACGCTGAAAAATGGCCACCCCAGCTTGGACTGGCTCAATTTTGTGGTGACTCCTTCCGCAAGAAACAGGATTCGGCAGTGGTACAAGCGCAGTACCCGCGACGAAAATGTCGCACGCGCTAGGGATCTGCTAGAAAAGGAATTGGGCAAAAGCGGTTTTGAAGCTTTGCTGAAGTCCGCTCCGATGCTGGCGGTGGCGGAGCGTTTTAATTACCACAGCGTAGAAGATTTACTAGCTGCCTTGGGTTATGGGGAAGTGACGCTTAATATGGTGGTGAATCGCATCCGAGAAGCGGTGAAAGGTCAGCAACCGATCGCACTTGCTCTGGAGGCGCTACCCCTTATCCCCACAACACCACGCACTCTGCCATCTGCTAGCAGCAGTAAGGGTACGGCTCAAAAGAGTTTTAACTCCCCGATTGTGGGCGTCGAAGGGTTGCTTTATTACCTAGCTGGCTGTTGCAACCCAATTCCCGGCGAACAGATTCTTGGGGTCGTTACCCGCAGCAGTCGCGGCATTTCTATTCATCGGCAAGGCTGTCCCAATGTGGAAAGTGTGGAAGGCGATCGCCTTGTGCCCGTTAGCTGGAACCCGATCGATTCCGACAGCCTTCGTCCTCAGACCTATCCTGTCAACATTCAAATTGAAGTACTCGATCGCGTAGGCGTTCTCAAAGATATTTTATCTCGCCTGACAGATAATAATGTCAACGTGCGAAATGCTCAGGTAAAAACCTTTGATGGACGCCCTGCCTTGATCGAGTTAGGCATTGATATCCGCGACTCCAATCAACTGGAGCGCATTTTCACACAAATTAAGAAATTGAGCGATATTCTAAATCTGCGCCGCATCAGCCAGGTGGACGAATAAAGTCTCAAACTGCTTTGCGACGCTAATTTAGCTGGCTCGGTTCCCAAGGCAGAAATCCTCAATTTTTAAGGTCAGCAGAGCCACACACAATAACTTACAACGATTAGTATAGGAGAAGTTTGCTTTCTATCAAAATTTTAATGGCTTTCAATTTTGCCAAGCGCATCTCCATTGTCGGAACAACAGTAGCCCTAGCTACTCTCGTACCCGGTATTGCCTTTTCACAACCCTCAACCCCCAATACCCCCAATACTCGTCCTGCAACTCCTGCAAACCCTTCTAATCGCCCAGCTTCAATAGAAGAGGCATTAAATCTCACACCTCAACAGGTGCAAGACATACGGGACATTCTCGTCAAGAGACAACAACAAATTGAGGCAGAATTAACACCAGCCCAGCGCAGTAGTTTTACCCAAGCTGTTCAAGCTGGTCAAAACCCCGGTTTAGCCCTACGTTCTTTGAATCTGGAAACAGAGAAGATAGCTCGTATTCGCTCGATCGTGGAGACTTCTAACCAGCAAATTAAAGGGGTTCTAACTCCAGAACAACTACAACGATTGCAAAATCAAGTCCAGCCGAACCGTCCCAGCGGTCAACGATAGGCTACGGTCTACTTGTAGGGTGCATAGCAATGCACCCTACTCTAATATAAAAATGAATTAAAATTAAACCCAATGACGATCGCCGCAACTCCAAAAAACCAAAATTTTCCCAACCCTTTACTTACACTTAATTACGAACCGGCCCTGGAAGCCTTGGGAGATGATTATTATGATGAAGTCGCAGCGGCTGAATTTCCTAAGCATATTTTGCGGTTCCGCAACGACCAACTGCTACCCCTACTGGGACTAAACCCCGAAGCAGTTACAGACGACCATTTCATTCAAGCTTTTGGTAAATTTGAGGAACGTCGGCCTTTTTTGGCTTTGCGGTACCACGGTTATCAGTTTGGCGAATACAACCCATTTTTGGGCGATGGGAGAGGCTTTCTCTACGGTCAAGTTCGCGGAACTGATGGCGAACTCTACGACTTCGGCACCAAAGGTTCTGGTCGGACGCCTTACTCTCGCGGTGGTGATGGTAGCTTAACGCTTAAAGGCGGCGTGCGGGAAGTGCTGGCAGGTGAAATGCTGCACCAAATGGGTGTGAGGACATCTCGCTGTTTGAGCATGATTGAGACTGGCCAATCTTTATGGCGAGGAGATGAACCATCACCAACTCGGTCATCGGTGATGATACGTTTTAGCCGATCGCATATCCGCTTTGGCACGTTTGAGCGTTTGCTCTATATCGGTCGCAAAGATTTAACTCAAAAGCTTTTAGACCACGTAATTGAGCAGTATTACCCAACTTTACAAGGAAAGGCTGACAAGTATGCGCTATTCTACGCAGAATTAGTGCAAAGGGTGGCAGAATTGGTGGCTCAATGGATGGCTGCTGGCTTTTGTCATGCGGTTCTGAACACAGATAATATGTCAATTACGGGTGAAAGTTTTGATTATGGCCCTTATGCTTTTATCCCTACTTATAATCCGCAATTTACAGCCGCATATTTTGATTATTATGGGCGTTACAGTTACGAAAATCAACCGGGTATTTGTCGGTTAAATTTAGAAATGCTCCATCCACCATTAGCTGCGATAATTCCGAGCGCTGATATGGAAGCTGCATTAGCCAATTTTGAAGCTCATTATCTGTTGAGCTATCAGCAGTTCATGCTAAATAAGTTGGGTTTCGATCGACTGGAAATACCAGAAGCAGATAAATTGATCTATCTAACAATTCAGCTTTTGAATGATACTCAGGTAGGTTATCACGAGTTCTTTGCAGAACTAAGACAGCAGTTTTCTAGTAACTGGCGAGAAGATGCCGATCTAATCTTTAGCGGTGCTTCTATTGTACAGTCATCTGAGCAGGTTGATTTGTTAAATAATTGGCGAAAATTGTATCATCGTGTTTTGAATAGTTTGTCGCCAGAGGAGATGGATAAGGTTGAGGCGATGTTACGCCGCAATCCCAAAACGGTCATACTTCGCCCGGTAATAGAAGCCATTTGGGAACCGATTGTACAAGATGATAATTGGCAACCGTTTTACGATCTGTTGAACCGTATTAAGTCTAACAATTAGCGATTCGCTTTCGTAAAGTGGGCTATACCCACCTTGGCGATCTATAGAGCGGTTGCTATATCGCGGCTTGGCAGCGTGGCTGTAAGCAAGGATATTGGATGTTAGTAAAAGCTGTTCTTACTAAAAAGTGAGACAGCCTACCATCTTTTTAGATATAATTATAATGAGGTGGCCGTTCTTAAAGCTATCTGTTTTATTCTACTTCAATCATGGGATTAAACAATGAACTATCTAGAACAATTAGAAACTTACAAAAAGGTTATTTCCATATCTGAAAGGCTTTACTTATCTTTGCCTAATATTACACAATTGGATTACAGATATAAGTGGGCAAGTAGTTTATTTATTCATCTAATAACTCAAGCAAAAAGTATTTTGACGCTATTGCCCGCATCCGAGTCCAATTTGCTAAATGACAACTCTCATAATGGGGATTTATCTTCAATAGCAAGTTTAATAATGAATTTAACTGAGACTTATCAAATGTTCTATTACTTAAGTGTAGATAATATTACTGAAGAAGAGGCGGAGCTTAGAGCTTTATTAATGCTGTTACATCAAAATGCAGAAGAAGAAGAGTTCGCAAAAAAAATGGATGCCAATCCTATTGATATTGAAACTTATAAACAAGAAAAAAATCGTTTAAGGGAAAAAGTAAAGACTAATAATTACTACTCCAAAATATCTGAGTTGCCACCAGATAATATCTATAATTTTATAGGTAAAAACAATGATGAATTTTACAGATTCTTGAAAAATAAAAAAGGGCACTGTTTAAATGCCAAAGAAATAAACAAAAAAATGCTTTTTAAAGTTGCGGGTGATTTGCCATCAAACGAAGTTTTTACTGATTTGGAAGCTTCTTCTCAAATTAATGTGGAACTCGGTGCTAAACGTTTTGATGGCTTAGATACATATTTTTCAAATCATACTCATGCTTCTCTCTGGTCTATATCTGAAATGAGTTATGAAATTCAAGTACGAGATGACACTAAGCACTTTTTTTCTTTAAGTATTAGACATGGTATATTTTATATAGGTATAGCTATATTCGATATATTAGAAATTTTTTCCGACTCTAATATTGATATAAATAATCAAGATACTATAGCGCTACGCGCTGGTCTAGTTACAGATTAGAATAGAGTACGCTGAGCTATCCAGAGGTTCAATTCAGTATTTGTAAATACGCCAGCGCGTAGCGCTATAACTTCCTAGCTGAAAAAATAATTGAGTATGTTTGTTCCTTAAAAATTATAAAATCAAACAAATAGGGGGGTTATTTTAATTAAAACACCTTGGATTTTAATTGAGCAAGTTAGTTAGGCAAACGATAAATTGGGTAAAGAAGTTCGTCTATAAAATTTTTTAGGTATGTTGTTGCGCTTCAGCGCTATCTTAAAGAGCGCTGAAGCGCAACAACATACCAAATATTTAACTATTTGTATGGGAAGCTCTGGTATCTAACAACATTACAAAGGTTTGTCTATTGTTAAATGTGACATCAATTACTGGGTTTCCACCCTGGCGAAGGTTGATTTTGACTTGAAATACTTCCGATTTTTGTTTTAAGGCTTCTCTAGCTTTGGAAATAATAGACTCAATTAAACAAGTTAATTTAAGTGGCGCGATCGCCTTTTATCTCGCACCCGCCGGACTACCCACAAAGCCAAAAAATAGCTGCCAACAGCACAGACGGACGCCACAACCAAGCAGCCGACAAGCAGATCTGTGACAAACTCAGTTCCCAATTGCATGATATCCTGCCAGGAGTTAAAACTTTGAGCAGAAAAAGACTGCGCCTTAGAGCCTAACAGCCATTGACCGACTTGAAAATTAAACGCATAAATTGGTACTCCTGTCAATGGATTACTAATCCAAGTCGCTGTTGCCGCGACCATTTTATTCCCTCGTATCAAAGCCGCTATGAGGATGGCAACGGCCATTTGTGTAGCAATTAGGGGAAATAAACCGGCGAAAACTCCAGCCGCTACACCTCTGGCAAGAGATTCCGGAGTGCCTCGCAAGCGGATGAAGCGTAAGTAAAAGTAATGCAGGCTGCGCCGCCAACGCTGCTGAAAGCGTTTCGATTTTCGGGATCGAGATGGAGTTTGTTTTGTCAGTTGGGTTAGTAACCTTTGGGTACAGTTTTTAGACATTGGTGCCAAAGCTTTAGCAAATTTTGTCGTTAAACTAAACCAATAAACTTAATTACTCCCTTTCCGCTAGAAGAATATCTATGCTCTTCGCTGGGGAGGGCGAAGCATTCCGTAAATAGTCCTTGGTTTAAGGCGACAGATTATCGCCGGAATGCTAATGCCTACGGCACGCTGAGCGAACGCCCCTACATAATCTTGTGGTGGGAAGGGATAATTATTAAGTTAAACGATCGCCTGGTCGGTAGACAGCACCTGGAGAATGATCCCCATTGATTTCGATGACTAAATCTACCCAGTTTGGGTTTCTTGCCAAAGGCTTTACGAACAGATCCGGGTGGAGACTTCGCCAAAAATACTCAACAAATCGATCCACCGTTTCATCTGCCATTCCAGATTTGCCAGCTGCTCGAGCTTTTTGTTCCGCCTGACGCCGCCACTGCTGGGAGAGGCGATAATCAGCAGGATACAGCACCATCAACCGATCCAATCGTTCCCACAAAGGTACATAATCTTGTAACTTAGCATTCATATCGCGGGCAAAAGTACGATCGGCTTCTGTGAGGATAGGCGCAGGTGCAGTGTCGAAAGCAGCTGGATCGATCGGTCGAACGCCTACAAACCAACCTTCAAATAGCACAATATCTATATTCTCCACTACTTCCGATCGGGTGCGATCGCCTTCTCCACCCCAAGCAGATTTATCAAAGCGGGGAACTTGAATCGATTTTGGATTTTGGATTTTGGATTTTAGATTTTCAATTTCTTCTAATCCCAAATCGTTTGACTGACGCAATTTATCCAAAACCGCAATACCCAACTGGACATCGTGGGTTCCTGGTGGGCCACGCCATATTAAGCGGGGATCTTTTTCTTTGAGAAGTTGGCGATCGGCATAAGTTTTGTAAAGGTCATCGAGGGAAAGGCTGAGCGTGCGGTAGCCAAGATGATTCAGAATTATCTTGAGAATTGCGGCTAGTGTAGTTTTGCCGGTTCCCTGTCCTCCCAAAATCCCTTGAATGAGGGGGTGTCCCTGCTGCTGTCGGTATTCTGCTAGCTGCATCGCCAAGGGAAGCCAAAGGTTCCAGAGATTTTCCAGGATAACAGTTTCGCTGTGGAAACCAGTATTATGGCAGAATTGGATAACTTCTGAGTAGACGGATTGGAGAAGATGCGATCGCGCTTGGATAACTTTCCCCACATTTTCTGGTGTAATCCCAAACCCTTTTGCTCGCAATTGATCGGCAGAAGCCCAAATTTCCAGTTGTTGCTTGGTAGAGTTTGGTAGTGAGTCTCCTAATAACAACTGTTTGAGTACCTGACTTAGCGATCGACTCTCTGGCAGCATGGCATCACGATCCTAGCTTGAATGCTTCGATAAACAGGCTGTAAGTCAGACCAATTTTAAGAGCGTTTAACATCTCTATTAAGAGCGATCGCGAAGCTATCTGTCGGTTGGTACGGTAAAAAATCCGACTGGACAGCTCCGTAAATGCCACCAACAGTGCAGCCCCAACGATATCCCAGTCAGCAGCTTGTCCTGCTGTAGTCGGAATTGCCGTTCCCAGAAAAACGCCGAACAGCAAAGCGATCGTCACTAGCGATAGTCGCCGCCAAGGATTGCGAAACCAGCCGCCAACTTGATTGGCGATCGAATCTACTAGATTGTTGAGACGGGTATTTTGCATTGCTTGGTATGACGGAATGTGGCTTGGTGTCTCCTCAAGCTTGTTTTAATGCAAACGAACATATATTATACCAAAATTATCGGCTTTTCAGTCTAAAAATTGTTATATGTTGTGGACTCAACGCCAACGCCAGTTTGCGATCGAAACACTTCCGAATGGCAGCTGATTTTGCAACCCTAAGACTGAGCCGTGGGGCAGCCCTTCCAATTTGGCTGATTTTTTGCTAACTTGTCGTTTTGGTCGGCTACCAGTTTAAAGCCCGATCGAACCCCACCCCCAACCCCTCCCCGTCAACGGGGAGGGGAGAAAGACGCCCCTTTCCCCGTCAACGAAGAGTGGTAAGTCTTTCTCCCTCCTCTTTGTCAACGAAGAGTGGTAAGTTTTTCTCCCCTTTCCCCGTCAACGAAGAGTGGTAAGTCTTTCTCCCCTTTCCCCGTCAACGAAGAGTGGTAAGTCTTTCTCCCCCCTCTCCGAGATCGGAGAGGGGGGTTGGGGGGGGTGAGGTTTCCCACTACTCCCCTTTTGGTGATATCCACCTGTATCTACCCTATCCCCCCCAAATCGCAAATGAAATCTAAGCTTTATAGTTGGTTCTATTCTCTGGTTGCTGCAACGGGTAAGGTAAGATTCTATATTTCTTTATTTATACTATTTCCTTTAATTTTTCTTATTCAAGAAGCCCGACAAAAAAAGGTTTTTGAATTTGAGGTTAATTTTTTGCAATGGCTGCATGAAGTTATTAATCCTATAATTGGCTATATTTTATCAGTTTTTTATTTAATAGGAGATACACAGATTGCTGCCGTTGTAGTGGTGACAAGTATAGGCATACTTTGCTGGAAACGCTATTGGCGAGAAGCGATGACTTTAGCATTTGCTTCGTTGAGCGTTTTACTACTTGTTGATGAAATACTAAAACCATTTTTTGCTCGCCGTCGTCCCCCGGAGCGTATAGACAAAACTGCGGGAGGTTATGGCTTCCCCAGCGGTCACGCTACAGGCAATCTGGTGCTGTACTTTTATTTAGCTTCTCTTCTGGCAGCTAGATATCCTAAGCTCAGTATTTACATTTATGGTGTTACAACTTTGTTTCTGATCTTAATGGGCTTGAGCAGTATGTACCTAAGAGTACACTGGCCTTCTGATATCATTGGAGGTTATGCTTTTGGCTACATTTGGCTGACAATATGTTTGGCAATAATAAACTTCTCAAGTAAGAAAGAGAAAAAGTCTTAAAGGCGGTTAATGGTTAGGATAATAACGAGCGAGACAAGATGAAAAATCACAAAGCGAAAAATTGGTGGAAGGATTTTAAGAAAGAGCCAAATCTAAACTGGAACTTCTCAATTATCTGGTTGGTAGTAATTAGCTGCGTAGCTTTTTTGTGGTATTTGGGCAGCATCGGGTTGGTGGATAAGACAGAGCCGATGTTTGTGGAAGCGGCACGTCAGATGACGGTGACTGGGGACTGGATTACTCCTTATTGGAATGGTGAAACTCGTTTTGATAAACCGCCCTTGGTTTATTGGCTAATGGCGATCGCATTTAAAATTATCGGTGTTAATGAATGGGCGGCGCGACTTCCTTCAGCGCTTTTCGCGATCGCCCTGACAGCTTTAGGCTTCTATACACTGCGATATTTTGGTTTTCCCCGTCCCGCCACCGCCGTTGAGGAGCAAATCGGTCACCCAATTCAACGAGAACGCCAGTTGTGGATATCCGCCTGGATTGGTGCTGCCATCATAGCCTTAAATCCTGCCTGGATCGCTTGGGGACGAACTGGTGTGTCCGATATGCTGCTGGCAAGTACGATCGGCATGGCACTATTGACATTTTTTATTGGATATGCAGAAAAAGAAGGCAAAAGTCAAAAGGCAAAAGTCAAAAGAGATAATTATTTCTTTTCACTTCCCGAAGGTTGGTATATCGGGTTTTACGTCTTCATTGCCTTAGCTATTCTGGCCAAAGGGCCAGTGGGTGCAGTATTGCCAGCGCTGATTATTGGTGCTTTCCTGCTGTATGTGGGCAAATTTAGGGAAGTTTTGCAGGAAATGCGACTCGTGCAGGGTGTTTTAATTACGAGTGCGATCGCAATACCCTGGTTTGTTTTGGTGACTTTGGCAAATGGAAAAGCCTACATCGACACATTTTTTGGCTATCACAACCTTCAACGTTTCACCAGCGTTGTCAGCAGTCACCGTGGCCCCTGGTATTTTTACATTCCAGTAGTCCTAGTTAGCCTTGCGCCTTGGTCGATTTATTTGCCAATTGCGATCGGTCATTTGCGCTTCTGGCAAAGAGACAAGTGGAAAAAATCCCCACGCTCAACTCATCTGGGTTTATTTGCCCTATTTTGGTTTATTTGTGTCTTTGGCTTTTTCAGCATTTCCGTTACCAAACTTCCCAGCTACGTACTGCCCTTAATGCCAGCAGGAGCAATTATGGTAACGCTTTTCTGGAGCGACCAAATGAGGGGAACCCCACCCCCTGCCCCTCCCCGTCCCACGGGGAGGGGGGAATGGAGGGGGGAATGGGAGGGGAGCGGGAAAAATACTGGACTATTTATTAGTGCGATTTTTAACATCCTGTTCCTGATAATCCTTGCCGCTGGAACTTTCTTGAGTCCCAAATTAATGGGATATGACCCAGCCATGCCCCAAGTGCGTCAGATACTGCAACAATCAGGTTTGCCGATACTAAGCGGGATCGTCTGGGGAACAGCCGCTATTGCCAGCATCTTTTTGCTGTGGCGACAAAGCCGATGGCTTTGGAGTGCCAACTTGGCAGGATTTATGGCGTTTATGATTTTTGTCGCGCCACCCGCCGCCTTGCTAATTGACGAGCAGCGTCAGCTACCTTTGAGACAACTATCGGCCCTTGTCACTCAAGTAGAAAAGCCTGGAGAAGAGTTGATTGCGATCGGCTTCATCAGACCTAGCGTGGTATTTTATACCCAGAGAACCGTGAATTATATCAAAACATTCGAGGAAGCTTTTACCTACATTAAGGAAACAGCTGTTACTGTGCCAAATCCACCTACAGTCCTAATCCTCAGCAACCCTAAAGCCCTCGATCTAATAATTTTAAAGCGTCATCAATATCAAGAATTAGGCTCAGCTGGTGCTTTCAAACTGCTGCGAGTATCCAAAAGAGCGGCTAGGAGGTAGGGAAGGATATGGTTAAATCCCTCATTTTTACTACTTTCCCATCAGAAGATGATCTATTAACGCAAGTCGCTAGTTATATAATCGAGGCTGATATTAGGTACGTTGTTGCGCTTTAGCGCTCTTATACCAACTTGGATAAGAGCGCTAAAGC
>NZ_JAIQZM010000025.1:83086-102159 GCF_023333595.1 Argonema galeatum A003/A1 | reverse complement strand
CAATGCGCGGTACTCACCTACGGCTCGATGTGTCCGCGCTGATTATAGCGGGGGTCTCCACGGGGGAAGAAAGATGAGTCATTTCAACTTCAAGTCCTTAGCATTTTATGGAACTGCGATCGCTTCAGTCGTGCTTTTGTTTAAAGTTGTCACTGACTACGGTCAAAACCTGAAAGCACCTCTTCCCATTGACGGTCGTTATCGCATAACTGCCCAAAATTTACCCGAATGTCTGCAATCCGATGACTTAGTATTAAGTATTCAGCAGTCTGGCATTTACCTGAACGGGTCTTTATTGGCTGTCAGCAAAAACGTCGAAATGCCAAATTCAGCATCGGAAACGATTATTCACCAAAAACCCTTCTTAGTCGGTCGATGGAAAAATCAACAATTGACCCTATCTGGGTCAGTGAATAAGTTAAGTTCTTGTAATAACAAGGTCAATCTCTCAATTCAGGCAAATATAAATCAAGAAACCCTAAACGGTGAAATGACCTTAAATTCAACGCCGCAGCCAATCAAATTTACCGCTCAACGAGAGTCTAACGAGCAACAGCAAAAAAAGCAGGTCAGTCATTGATTAGTTAGTGAGTCTGGTCATCTTAGGTATGTTGTGGGGGGGGGGGGGGGGGGTTGGGCGCTCTTTAAGATAGCGCCCAAGCGCAACAACATACCTAAATCTAAAATCTAAAATTTGGTTCTGGTTTGCACGTTCGCTGCTTTTTGATTTGGTCTAGATAATTGCTAATATCGCCAGCCATTTCAATATTATTACTTGGCAGACTGGTAATTTTATTATCAATAGAATAAATTTCAATTAGCTCCTGTTTTCCTTTTACCTGATATTGCCCTAGCTTTAGAAAATTCCAAGATACTGCTGTAGTATTTTTCACAGCTACCGATAAAATTAGAGAACGCGATAGGCTTCTTGTTAAAGATTCCAATCTTTGAGCAATATTAACAGCATCTCCTATAATTGTGTAGTCCATTTTGGCATAAGAGCCAATATTACCTTCAACTACCTCGCCTTGCGCCAGACCAATACCATTGTATAAAACTCGCAAAGGGCTACCCTCTGGGGCATCACTTCGTAATTTTTCAACCTCACTTAATATATCTAGACTTGCTTGGATAGCCTCATCAGCTTGTTCGGCTGAAAAATAAGCCATCACGCAATCACCAATAAATTTATTGACCTCTCCTCCTCTCGCTAGAATCGAATTTGTGCAAATGGTAAAATACCTATTCAAAATAGCTACGATCTCCTCGCATGGGAGTTTCTCCACCAAGGTAGAGAAAGAGACAATATCGCTAAACAAAATAATCTTTTCTACTTTACGAGGCGTAACTAGAAGAGGATTAATGCCGCTACTGATTAGGTTAACAATAGTTGGCTGAGTGTATTTTTCCAAAATTCTATATGACTCATTTAAGGTTCGCAGCAAAGCTCTTATAGGTTTGATAATTAAATCTGGCTTTTCATCTAGATTGATAGTTTGCATAGACCAATCGGGAAAGAGTTTTTCTTTAATATCATGCTCTGTCTGTAAACATAAAATGTCAGTATGTCTATCATCTACTAATATCTTTTCATACAATTTGTCAATACTTCGTTCTTCTCCTTCAAGAATTTGAAAAAATATATCTTGCGTACATAAGAGAACGCCAGTAATGTTCTGTTTTTGATTATTTTTCCGTGAAATCGCGCCTATTGCTTGGATTTCTTGCCTAGAAAGAGGGCGAGAGAATTTACTAATGTATGTCAGTCTTTTCATATCAAAACTCAACCTTAACAAGGGAAGCATCTACTAATTTGTGGTCAAAAAGCTAGGTGATGCACCCTACTGCAATACCTGCCGCTTCAGATTTATTTAAGGTACTTTTTCCATAAGGATCGAAATATGCAAGTTAAACTAAGCAAGAACTGCCAGACACTGACGGCTAATCCATCATCCCAGCTGAGAAGATCCCTAAAAGTAAAAGGAACCCAACAATCACTAAAATTGCGATCGCGATCGCTGCTATTATTCCCACAATCAGCCATCCTGCGATCGCGCACGTCCTTTGATGAGCTTTAAACTCAGAAACACTGCGCCACTGCCGACTTTTCCAAGCCCACTCATTGCCTTTGACTCCGAGAATAACTCCCATAGTCAGCCAGGGCATACCTAAAGATAGTACCAAAGTTGGATCGGCCCAAGCAAGCAGTCCAATCCAAACCCGATTGCTCAGACACCAGACACCCGGTAGCAAAAAAGCTCCCCAGTTCCAGCCTTGGATCTCATCCGGCACCCTGACAGAGCTATCAAATATACTACCTTGACCGGAATTATTAGCAAATACAGTTTTTACCGCAGAATAAACACCCTGCGGGGAACGATGAGCGGGTGGGTGCGTTGGTTCTAGAAGTTGCAGGATTTCCTCAGCTGATTGAAAACGTTCGTAAGGTTTGGGCGCTACCATCCGGGAAAGTATCTCCTTTAGCTGAGTACTCAAGTTTGGCACTTCTTTATCCCAAACCCAATTCATCGTTTCCGGATCGATGAGTTGTTGAGGTTGTTTACCAGTCAACAGGACAACAGCTGTAACGCCCAAAGCATATAAATCGCTGTAAGGTGCTACAATCCCCAGTCGTATTTGCTCATCTGGAGCATAGCCAATTTTACCTAAGCGGGTGCTGCTGTCGGAGGAGAACTGATTTAGCGTACCTGTTAGCTGGGTGGCTACATTAATTGCTATTCGCTTGACGCCGCCTAAGTCAATCAAGACGGGAAGTTTGTCGTGAGAGCGGCAAATAATGTTGTCTGGGGCAATGTCGCGGTGAATAACGCCTTGACGATGAAGATAAGTTAAAACTGGGAGAAGTTTTCGCAATAGTTGTACGATTTCCGCCTCGTTAAAGCATTCACCTTGCTGTAGTCGCCGATTCAACAAGGATTGATAAGTTTGCCCTTCAATATAGTCTTGAACTATAAACAGTTGTTTCCCTTCCTGAAAAAATTCCCAGAACCGGGGAATTTGCTGATGCTTGAGTTTGTGCAGCATTGCGGCTTCCCGTTCAAACAGTTCCTGGGCTTTCTGGAGGTTGTACGCGCCTTGGGCGAGTGGGGTTAGTTCTTTGATAACGACTGATTCGTTGAAGCGACCAGTATCTTGTACTAGATAAGTTCGGCCAAATCCTCCCTGACCTAGTTGATACTCAATTATGTAGCGATCGCGCAACTTTGTCCCAGAGTGCAATCCAGTTTCAGATGTGGCGACGCCACCCGTGCTGGTGTTTCCGCCTTGCAGAGATACACCGCAGAAAGAACAAAACTGATATCCAGTAGGATTTTGATGCCCTTGGCTACAAGTGATGACACTCATAAAATTATTGCCCCAACCTCTGCTATCCTAACTCTTGCTACGCGATCGCTTATTAATTCAATGGTAGAAGTATTGATTACGGGTAAGACTAAATTGCTGGGTGTTATCGGTCACCCGATCGAGCATTCCCTCTCCCCAGTCATGCACAATGCAGCTATTGCGACTCTGGGATTGGATTACGTCTATCTCCCTTTACCAGTTAAGCCGGAAGATTTGGAGAGAGCGATCGCAGGTTTTGGTGCGATCGCTCTTGTGGGCTTTAATGTCACTATTCCCCACAAACAGGCGATTATACCCCTGCTATCAGAAATATCGCCTCAAGCAAAAGCAGTGGGGGCGGTAAATACCGTTTGGCGTACCGAAAACGGTTGGAGTGGTACGAATACCGATGTGGAAGGGTTTTTGGCCCCACTTATCAACCTCACCCCCCAACCCCCTCTCCTCCCAGAGGAGAGGGGGAGTATTAACCTCACCCCCCAACCCCCTCTCCTCCCAGATGAGAGGGGGTGTAAGGATTGGAGTCAGACTGTCGCGGTAATATTAGGCTGTGGTGGGGCTGCAAGGGCGGTGGTGGCAGGTTGTGCCGAGTTGGGCGTCCGGGAGATAAAAGTTGTCGGTCGCAGTCCGCAGAGGTTAAACGATTTCTTGGATAGCTGGCTGAATTTGCATTTACCTGTGAGGCTTAGCGTCCATAATTGGCAAGAATTACCAAATTTGATATCGCAAGCAGATTTATTGGTAAATACGACGCCTGTGGGGATGTATCCTCGCGTTGATGAGTCTCCCTTGAGTGCGGATGAGATGGCGAAATTGCCAAAGGGTGCGATCGCATACGACCTAATCTACACGCCTAACCCAACTTTATTTCTAAAATTAGCTAAACAGCAGGGTGCGGACGCGATCGATGGTTTAGAAATGCTGGTACAACAGGGTGCAGCTGCATTACAAATTTGGTTGCAACAGCCTGTACCAATTGATGTCATGCGTCAATCTTTGCGACAGCATTTAGGTTTATCGGATTAAATCTTTGATAAAATTAAAGATGGGGCGGTAAAAAAGGAGTAAAAGTGTCAGCAAAAGACTTTTATCATCAAACGGTGAAACAGGCACTTGTGAAAGCTGGCTGGACAATTACTCACGACCCATTCCCATTAAAATGGGCTAAGCGAAATTTATCTGTAAATATTGGTGCCGAACAGTTAATTGCTGCTGAGCAACAGGAGCGGAAGATAGCAGTTGAAGTTAAAAGTTTTCTCAGGGAGTCTAGAATTGCAGATTTAGAGCAGGCTTTGGGTCAATACATTCTCTATAACGATATTTTACAACGAAACGAACCTGAAAGAGAACTATATCTAGCAATTCCTATCAGTCCTTTTGAGAACCTATTTGAAGGAGATAAGTTTGGCGATATTTTGTTGGAGAATAAGCGTCTTAAACTACTGATTTTTAATCCGCAAGCGGAGGAGATTATCAAATGGATATCCTAGAAGATTACCGCCAGCTTGTTAAGGTGCTGCTGAATAAATATGCAAGTTTTTTCAACTCTGACAATGAGGTAAAAACTCAAAGAATTTTCGATTTAGAGAACGATCGCTACATACTACTTTCTATAGGGTGGTTGGGGGGACGACGAGTTCACCATTGCATCATGCACATTGATATTATTGACTCTCAGGTATGGATTCAAGAAAATAATACCGATCTCCTGATTGCCGAGGAGTTAGTAGCCGCAGGAATTTCTCCAAAGTCAATTATTTTAGGACTTCAGCCGCCGGAAGTAAGAGCTTATACCAGCTATGGCGTACCTGATTTGGGGCTATCTCAACCATTTTACAGCAATTTGACACATTATTAGTGGTAAAGTCGCGATCGCTTTTCCGCTTTTCGTCTACCTGAATAACCTTGCAAGGAAACCATTTCTGGGAAAAAGGGCCATTTTCTTGCACCCACTCCCATAAGCTATTCGAGACTTCAATGCTAGAGCCTAAGATCGAGGTAAGCTGAGGTTTAAAGTGCCTGTTAATAATTAATTTTTGGTCTAATTTATGCGGTTTCGAGCCTTCAAAGTCTTCCTGATCTCCTGTCTTATCGGCATTCTCAGTTGGGTGCTGACTCCACCCGCTTGGGCATTGACGCAAATTCAACTATCCGACCTTTCCTATAAAGAGTGTCCGGCGGAACTAGGACAAGGATCTGTTGCTAGCGGTACTGCAAAAGCTGCCAATTGCTTTCTGATCGTCGGCAAAGCCAACAATAGTTCTGGCAAATATGTCTACAACGCCGATATTTTCGGTCGCATCTACGATGCTAATGACAATTCTGTGATGCAAAACCGTACTCGTCTGGGTGCTATTGATGAGGTGCCACCTGGAGTCAGCGATTTTGAACTCAGAATTACTGTATCCGTTAATCAGCCAACGCCTCTGAAGCTAAAACAGTTCAAAGCTGCCGGTTTTACTGGCCTAGTTCGTCGTTGACAAAAAACAAAGTTTGTAGTAGAAACTTTAGTCCTTAGAGAGTGAGGGCTGAAGTTTTTACTACAAATTTGCGATCGCATCTACGCAAAAAGCGGCGCTTACGATGAGCGTCGCTTTGCCCCGATCGGGCCTAATACATATACATCGCTGATGCTTTTAGGCTAGTGAGAAGCTGCCCGATAAACTGGAGTAGAAATATAGCCAAAATAGCGGAAAAGTCAATGCCGCCCAGAGGAGGTATGAAAGAGCGGAAGATATTGAGGTAAGGATCGGTCAGCTGACTCAGGATAGAAAAAGGTGGATCGTACCAGTTGATATTAGGAAACCAGCTCAACAGAATCCTAATAATCAGCAGAACAACATAGATATTTACAAACCTAGTAAGAGTCTCGATAAGTAGCGCGACTGAGGAATCCATGAGTTTTGAAGCTTTTTGCGTAATTTCAAGGGCAATTTGGACTTGACTTTAATTTAACTGATATCAGCGCATTTCGGATCGCATCCCCAATGCTAGGGGCGCAAGCATCCAGTTGTCACCGCAGGACTGGCAAGTTTTAGGCGTCTTTGGTGAGAGACCGATCGCTGCTAAGAGTAGAAGCATTCCCATTCACATTACCAAGCTGCTGGCGCACTTCATCAATTGTTTGGTTCAATTGGGCAATTTTATCCTCCAGACTCCGGCGAGCAATTTCAATTCTTTGCTCAGACGCGGTTTCCAGTTGACGCTTCTTGCTTTTATCAACTTTTGGTTCTAAGGCATCGGTATTGACAAGAGGTGCTTCTACCTCGGAGGTTTCGTTATTAATGCGAGAAGCTAGCAGTGCCCCCAGCACCCCGCCGACTAGGCCACCAACCAACGACCCAGCCAAAAATCCTGCTGCAAAACCGTCACGCTGACTCATATCAATTTTCGATTTTCGATTTTCGATTAATTCTTTGGTAGGACTGTCTTCAGCTTACCTGCTGGGGGTCCCAACTGCCTATAACAAAGGATGGAGAATAGGAACAAACGCACCTGCACCAGAGAATAAAGAATTTATCTCTAGCCCCTAGCCCCTAGTTTAAGTGCCAAAAGCGCGATCGCCTGCATCCCCTAACCCAGGCACAATGTAACCGACACTGTTTAAGCCTTCATCTATCGTGGCCGTGTAGACGTTCAATCCCGGATAGGTAACGCTCAATCTTTGCAACGCTGGGGGAGCCGCCACTACCGAAATAATCCGCACCAACTCAGGCTCAATACCGCGAGAAGTCAATTCTGCCATAGCAGCCATAATCGATCCACCAGTCGCCAGCATCGGATCTGCGATCAACACCCGCGTCTGCACTTTAAACTGTTTTGGCAATTTATTCAAATAGCAACTGGGTTCTAGCGTCTTTTCATCCCGCACCAAGCCAAGATGATAAGTAGACGCCAAAGGCAGTACAGTCTGCGCCCCTTCCAGCAGCGCCAGTCCCGCCCGCAAAATCGGGACTACCACCAGTGGCGCTTCTGGATCGACGAAGGTAGCCGGACACTCAGCCAAAGGCGTCTGCACCGTTGTCTCTACAGTAGGCAACCACTCTCGCACCGCTTCATAAGTCAGCCAGCGTCCCAGCTCAGTCATAGCAGTCTTGAACAGCACTGATGGTGTCTGAGCGTCGCGGGCAATGCCCAGCCAGTGCTGAATTAAAGGATGGGGCGGAACATAGACGCGCAACTGGAGAGTCATACCGATTTTAGATTTTAGATTTTAGATTGCTGTTTGGATGCTGGTTCAAAAGCCCTGATTCATCATACTGCCTTCTGGTTTGTTACAGAGAGGGCAAAAAGCTTGTTGAGAATTTTTCTTAAAAGTATTGACATCATTTTTCAATAAGGCTATATTAGCTTTTAGTGTTCTCCTCTCTCGTGTTCTCCTCTTTGAGGAACGGCAGACGGGCTCGGTCAGCAGCAGCAGATAGAGTCCGTACTTTTTTTTAGGTAACAGGTATTGAGCTAGCAGCCAGAAACAATGGGAAGCGGTAAACTGTAAAACCAGGAAATTACTCTAAATTACTGACCCCATGCCTTCTGTTTCCATGAAGAATCAGTTATCCTTCTCTCAGGCCAGTTCAACCGCGCCCCATTTTGACGTTATTATCATCGGATCGGGTATTGGAGGGTTGGTGACCGCCACCCAGTTAGCCGCGAAGGGGGCATCTGTGCTGGTGCTGGAGAGCTACGTTATACCTGGAGGAAGTGCTGGGTACTTCGAGCGCGAGGGCTATCGGTTCGATGTAGGGGCGTCGATGATATTTGGGTTTGGCACTCAAGGCACCACCAATCTCCTCACCCGCGCCCTCGCAGCAGTGAATGTCAGCTTAGAAACCATTCCCGACGCAGTGCAGATTCACTACCACCTCCCAGGCGGCTTAGATTTAAAAGTTCATCGCGATTATGAGAAATTTTTGCAAGAACTAACAGCATATTTTCCACAAGAACGAGAAGGAATCCGCCGATTTTATGACGAGTGCTGGAAAGTGTTCAACTGCCTGAACGCGATGGATTTGCTTTCCTTGGAAGAACTCCGGTATCTGACGAGAGTGTTTTTCCAGCATCCGTTAGCTTGTTTGGGTTTGGTAAAATACTTGCCCCTCAATGCCGGGGACATAGCCCGCCGATATATCAAAGATCCTATTCTGCTGAAATTTATTGATATCGAGTGTTACTGCTGGTCGGTTGTGCCAGCAGATATGACACCGATGATTAATGCTGGGATGGTTTTTTCCGATCGACATTACGGCGGAATAAACTACCCGAAAGGCGGTGTCGGTCAAATCGCCCAAAAGCTAGTGGAAGGGCTGGAAAAAGCTGGCGGTCAAATTCAGTACAAAGCCAAAGTAACCAATATTTTGAGCGAAAATGGACGAGCTGTGGGCGTACAGCTTGCCACAGGCGAAGTCTATCGGGCTAAGCGCATTGTTTCCAATGCAACTCGGTGGGATACCTTTGAAAAATTACTTCCATCTGAAGAAATGCCCGATGATGAAAAAAAATGGCAGCAACGATATCAAAAATCGCCTAGTTTTTTCAGCTTGCATTTAGGCGTCGAAGCAGATGTATTGCCTTTGGGAACCGAGTGTCACCACATTGTGCTGGAAGACTGGGACAAGATGGAAGTACCAGAAGCCACTATCTTTGTCTCGATTCCGACGCTGCTTGACCCAGATTTGGCACCAAAAGGTTATCACATCATGCACGTCTTCACCCCAAGTTGGATTGATGATTGGCAAGGAATGTCTGCAAAGGATTACGAGGAAAAAAAGGAAAAGGCAGCTGGACGTATCATTGAGCGGTTGGAGAAAATTTTTCCCGGTTTAGATGCGGGATTGGATTATATAGAGGTGGGGACGCCTCGGACGCATCGACGTTTTTTGGGTCGCGATGACGGCAGCTATGGGCCAATTCCTCGTCGCAAGTTGCCAGGTTTGTTGGGGATGCCGTTTAACCGCACATCTATTCCCGGTTTGTATTGTGTGGGGGATAGTACTTTTCCGGGTCAGGGTTTAAATGCGGTGGCGTTTTCGGGGTTTGCCTGCGCCCATCGCGTTGCTGTAGATTTGGGATTGTGAGAAATACTAAGCTGTGGCACCGGAGAGTTTGTAGGATCGCAATTTGTGAAACTCTTGTGGAGCGGGCAAGATGCCCGCTCCATTTATACAACTTAGATGCGCGACAGCTTAACAGTGTAAAATGTTAGGTCAACTATAAGGGTCTTTGTTTTGGGGAAAAATGCGATCGAACAAAGGTAGAAACACTCTTAACGACTGACCCCGTTTCTTTTTCATGTCTGCATCTAAGGAACGCTCTATGGCTAGGGCTCCTGCAATTCCCTGTCCGGGTTTTTTCGATTCGGAAACGATGACTAAGGCTTGTGCGAGACGGCGTGCGGCTTCGTTGCGATCGCCTTTTGCCATCGCGCGATCGGCTAATGCTATAGCCAGATTTTCATCGGCGACCAAAGAAGGTCTGCTAATAATACGAGTAGCGATCGCCCTCTCATAGTTGGCTCTGTAAGCTGTGCAAGTACTGGCAGTGCAGCTTCTAGGCCGATTGGTAGCGGCATTCACAGTTGGTGCCGCCTCCGCAACTTCTGTTAGGCTAACTCCAGCGATCGCAATAGTCAGTGGAAGCAAAGTTCCTGTCGCAAGTAATTCAAGTTTCTTTTTCATCGGCTATTATCCTTAGAGGGTTTAGCGGTTGGGAAAAATCCTTCTAAACAAAGACAGATCCCTGAGCGTTAGGCCCAATTCTTCCTCCATGTCCTTATTAAATCTCCGCTCAAAGTTTAAAGCTGCTCTAGTTCCATCCATTTTTTCGATCGTGACCAAAGCTTGTGCAAAACGAACTGCTGCTTCATTATCTCTCCCTCTCTCCAAAGCTTTCAAGGCCAAATGAATTGCCTCATCTGGATCGTTAACTCTGGAGGGTCTGCGGATCGTGCGCTCAGCAATAGCTCGCTCATAGTTGTCTTCGTAAGAGTTATCTTCGTAAGAGTTGTCTTCGTAAGAGTTCCCAGAAAACTGCTGGCTTGGAAAAATTCTTGCCAGTAAGGGTAACCTATCCCTGAGCCTTTGACCCGTATTTTCTACCTGATCGGCGTCTAAGCGGCGCTCTATACTTACAGCTTCTCCTGTCCCATTCATGTCCTCAAATATGACTAAGGCTTGAGCGATACGACGTGCAGCTTCATTGCGATCGCCCCTTCTGAGGGCTTGTTCTGCTAAATCAAGAGCCTGGTATGCATCTCTAACTCCACCCGGTCTACGGATAATCCCCCTACTAATGGCTCTCTCATAGTTGTTTATGTAATAGTCTTCAGAAATGCGTCGTGAGTCGCGTCTTAGCTGTTTGGTGGCGGCTACCTCAACGATTGGTGTTGCTGTCGCTGCTGGAGGGAAATTGGCGATCGCACTTAGCACAGCCAAGGGTATCAAAGCTGCTGCTACAGTCGATTTAACGGTCTTTTGCATAGATCGTTGTCCTTTAAGTATGAGTGACTGGCAGATCGTCGATATCTGCTCATAATCTATTCAGCTAGAAGAGCGGTAATTTATGCGATCGGACAAAAACGATAAATATACCGCTACCAAGCACCCGTATCCTACTTTGTTATAAGATACGCTAAATGTTTACAACACGGCAATGGTTTATGCCTACGGCTTTGCCAATCAGTACGGGCTCACACTGTACGGTTATGCAGTAAGTTCCTTATGTTACAAAAATCTTGTTTAGGTATGACCCCGAATGCAGCGAAGCAAGCTGGCGATCGGCTGTTCCTTTTCACAGACACTGTACAACGCACTCAACAAAGTCATTAACATAGGACTTTGCCCCCCTAGCCCCCCAGATTTGGGGGGAGAAGAATCCTGTTCCCCCCAGATTTGGGGGGCTAGGGGGGCGAAAAGCGTAAGTCCTATAACATTCACTTCTAGTAGAGATGGAAATAACTTTTAGAACCGCAACCAACAACGATATTGATTTACTCTTGACATTTATGCAGGAGTTTTATGAAATAGAGCATTTGCAATTTAACCATCAGATTATCCGCCGTTGTTTAGAGGAAATATTTAATAACGATAAACTGGCGATGGTATGGTTAATTTGTGCAGATGGTGAAGCAGTAGGCTATGTTGTTCTCACTTTTGGCTACAGTATAGAATTTCACGGACGAGATGCCTTAGTAGATGAACTTTATATTCGATCGGGATATCGCGCACAAGGAATAGGCACAAAAACGCTAAAATTTGTAGAAACGTTTTGCCAATCTTTAGGAATTAAAGCTTTGCATTTGGTAGTAGCTTATGAAAATAGCAAAGCTAAAAGTGTTTATCAAAAAGCGGGTTTCATCGAGCATGACCGCTATATAATGACTAATTGGATTGGCAAGGATGAATGAAAGTAATGATAATTTATACTATACCAACTGATTTACACTTTTTTGCTGCTTCTGCTGTAAAAACTCCGCAAAATCTCTAACTTCCGCTAGTAATTCATCAGGTAATTCATCCAAAACAGCCGCTAAATGCGCCCGAATTCCCATTGTTTCACGGGCGGGCACTGTCAATATTAGCTGGTTTGGATAAACAGTTTCCACGCCAATACTTTCCATAAACGCTCCTTCGTCATCCTGTGTTGCGGGCACAAAATTTTCCGCATCGTCGTATTTAACCCAACCTCCAAATAATTCGACAATATAAACTTCGCCATTATTCAAAACTTCGACAATTGCTCCAACCGTTCCTATTGGTGCTATTCCTCCATCAGTTAAAGGAATTTCTTCGGTTAACTTTACACCATCAAATAGCTGAAATATCATCATTGCAAACCACCTAATCTATCTGGTACTGCTGTCACAAATCTTGCTACATCTTCATTAAAGAGAACTATCCAAACCGTGCGTATCCGCCGCGATAAACCGGAAGGCCCGGTAAGCTGGATATAAGCGCGATAAAGCTCACCTTGAGCATTTTGACTCTGAGGTTGTAGCATATCTATCGTAACTGCTGCCAGGATAGCCTCTCGAATTGCCTCTAGCGAGTCAAATCCCATTACCTCACGCCAAAACTTTCGTTTATCTCCACCTTCTCCGGGTTCAGCAGCACGGTTGAGGAGATACTGCGCTTTAGCAATGGGAAACTCAAAACGTGCCGGAGATGTCATTGTAGCTACTTGCTTATAAAACTGGCTATTGAGGATGGGGCCGATCGCTCTTTCAGTATACAAAAGTTGGAATGCGATCGCGCCATGTACGTTGTTGCGCTTTAGCGCCATCTCCAGGTACGTAGTCCCAGCGCCCCAGAAACCCGGTTTTTCCAAAAAACCGGGTTTCTTACCCCATCCCCAACAACCTCAACCATAAATCGCTACAATCGAAAATATTCGCAACCCTTGGGTGCAGCAGATGTTCGCAAAAATCTGGCGCTGGCTGAAAAAATTGTGGCAACAGCTATTGGGAAAACCACCCCAACCTTCCCCCCCTGGCGCGGGAACTCCAGGGGGTAAACCAAATCCACGCCTCAGCGATGCAGAATTTGAAAAGTTGTTTTTGCAACTGCTGGATAGGGTGGAAGAAGACGCGAGTCGTCAGGATATTAAAGATTTTTTGTTTACCAAACTTATTGATGAAGATGAGTTGGCGGCGTGGTTGCGTCGCTTTGGCAGCAAGTTGTTAGAATCACCGGAAACTCATCGGGAATTAGGGCGGCGGATGGTGCAATTGGGTAAGGTTGCTGGTGGGGAATTGGGTGATGTGGCGGGAGAAATTGGCAGGGAATTATTGGGGAATTCAGAAACTCAAACAAGCATTGTCGCCACATCTGTTATCCCAACTGTTGATAAGCAAATTGCTGATGCAACAAATTTGGTTTCCGATCATATTAAAGTAGATCGGGAAGCTGAAGAATCGTATAACCGAGGCGGTGACGAATATAAAGCTGATAATATTCAAACGACGATTTCCAGCGATGAAAAATTGATTGAAATTAAATCTGATTCCCACAAAGCATTGAGGGATCGGGGTACGGAGCTAGCACAATTAGGGCGATATGAAGAGGCTATCGATAGCTATGACAAAGCGATCGAGATTAAATCCGACGATGTATGGGTATGGTATGCGCGTGGCAATATGCTGGTAAAGTTAGAACGCTATGAAGAGGCTATAGTTAGTTATGATAAAGCCCTTGAGATCGATCCTAACGGGATTGTGTGGATGTCCATAGGTAGGGCGCTGGCTGATGTAAGCTACGATAAAGCTCTTGAGATTAAACCTGACTCCTATCAAGCTTGGTTTGAGCGGGGAAGTTCGCTGTTTTTGCAGGGACGATATGAAGAAGCGGTTTCTAGTTTTGACAAAGCTATAGAACTTAAACCTAATGACCATCAATGTTGGAAAGAGCGGGGGGATGCTTTGGAATGTTTAGGATTTTATCAAGAAGCTATTGCTAATTATGACAAAGCTATAGAACTTAAACCCAACGACCATCAATGTTGGAAAGAGCGGGGGGATGCTTTGGAACGTTTAGGATTTTATCAAGAAGCTATTGCTAATTATGACAAAGCTATAGAATTAATAGAATTACACCTTAACGATAAAACTGACGATATGCAGCAAGTTTTTCTGGCGCGATGCAATGCCTTAAAAAAAGCAGGACGTTATGAAGAAGCAATTATTAATTATGATAAATTAATAGAAATCAATCCCAATAGCTCTAATTCCTGGCTTGAGCGTGCAGAATTATTGAGGGAATTAGGTCTGTATGAAGAAGCTATTAATAATTATGATAAAGTCATAGAAATAACCTATAAATATAATAGTGAATACTCAGAAGCATGGCAAAATAGGGGTAATTTATTGAATGATTTAGGATTTTACGAAGAAGCATTATGTAGTTATGACAAACTCATAGAACGTAATTCTAAAGATTTCAATGCCTGGAAAAGCAGGGGCGATGTGTTGAAAAATTTGGAGCGTTATGAAGAAGCTAATGCTAGTTACGAAAAAGCTCTTGAAATTGAACTTAAAGCAGATTATATTTTATGGGCAAATAGGGCTAGTCTGCTTACTGATTTAAATCGATATGAAGAAGCGATCTCTAGCTATGATGAAGAGATACGTTTGATCGTAAAGGATTATCAGGAGACTCGTCGTAACGGAATATCTAAGCTACTTGATCATTTGGCGATCTTGCACTCGACGTCTTGGCTGCTGCGTGGTTTGGTAATATCGACTTGGCAAGGTGATGAAGCAGAAATCAAGAATTTGGATGATGGCATAAAGGCTCACCAGCAGCAGATGCCCGATTACCTAGAACGTTGTGGTGAGTTATATTATGAAAAAGGTACTAAACAGTACAACTACGGAAAAAAACAGCCTAACCCCTTTCCCTACTGGTTTGAAGCAAAGGAAAGTTATACAGAAGCGCTCAAATTATTAAATTTTGAAAAATTTCCTCAGCGGCATCTAGAAATATTGCGAGATTTCCTTAAAGTTTGTTCTCAGTTGGGCGACACCAAAACAATGGAAGAACAATTGGAAAAGGGTACTCAGCAGCTAGAAGAGTTGGTAAGACAGTGCGAATTTGAAGGGCAAAAAATTAGTCTAGCCCGAAAATTTGCTGCTTTCAATCAATTGCGTGTAGATATTCTAGTTCAAAGTTCAGATCGGAAAAAGCAAATAGAAGCACTAGAATTAGCTGAAAAACGAAAAAATACTTGCTTGCAGTGGCTTTATAGTGGTTGGGATTATCAGTTACCCAGTCCCAAATATCAGGAGATGCAAAAACTGTTGAACTCCAAAACAGCGGCTATTTACTGGCACTACAGTCCTGCTGCGATTACTACTTTTATTATCAAACATGATGACATCCAAATTCACTCACCGGAAAATACTGCCATTCAGCAATTACAACAGTTTGAAGATTGGTTGAAAGAATGGAAAGAAGATTATCAAACGAACCGCAAAGACGCGAAGGAAGAGAAAGAGAGTTGGCGAGAGAAAATGGCGGATAGGTTGGATGAGTTGGGAAAGATACTCGATGTTGAGGGAATATTAAATAAGATAGGCGATGATATTACTCACTTAATTTTGATTCCCCATCGCGACTTGCACCTGCTACCCGTGCATTACCTATTGCGGGAAAAAGATTTTACGATTACTTATCTCCCCAGTTTGAAAGTTGGGATTGATTTATCGGTTCCTCCCTCACCCGTTACCAAACTACTCAGCATCGAAAATCCGCAGGATTTGCTATTTGCACTGGTGGAATCATCTGCGATTGCGAGATTATTTCCAGAGTGCGATCGCATTCCATCCCAAAATGCCACAATATCAGTTGTGAGAACATCTCTGAAAAACGCTGAGGGCTGTTTCCATTTTACAGGTCACGCCTACCACGATCCCAACTATCCCCGCAATTCAGCTTTAATTTTAGCCAGCGAACCAAATCTCACCTTAGCCGATATCTTTGCCTTCAATACTCTCAACTTGCAACTGGTTTGTCTCGCCGCCTGCGAAACTGGTATCACCGGAAAAGAAGGTTTAATTGATGAATTTGTGGGATTAGCCAGCGGTTTTCTCGCCACCGGAGTTAACTACGTCGTCAGCAGTCTGTGGCGAGTTGAAGAACGTTCGACTGCTTTGCTGATGATGCAATTTTATCATTATATAATAGATGAGAAAATTATCCCTGCGATCGCTCTCAACAAAGCTCAAAATTGGTTGCGCCAACTCACCTACGGTGAACTTGCCCAATGGTATTTGCAACTTGCCTCTCAGTTTACCGAAAAACGCGATCGCCGCCTGCAATCTTTACTGCAACGAGAAGCGCAACGCTTGCTGAATTCGGCTAAAATTAATTTATGCGATCGGCCCTACGAAGAACCATACTACTGGGCAGGCTTCATCCTTACTGGTGCATTTTAAATCTAACCGTTTTCTATTGCCAATTCCAACTAATATGGACGCATTAAACTTTCTCATCTGCAAAGCTTTTCTCAGCGCCTTAGCCAAATTAGACTCGCAACTTCCACCCGATATCATACCAGCAATTAACCAAGTCGGTCAAGCTTTAGCCCTGCAACAAACCGATGTGATATCGGATTTAGAAGATATCGTCAAACAACACGCGCCTTTAGCGGAAATTTACGACATTGAATACAAAAAATTGCTAGACGAATACGAAGACAAAGAACGTAACAAATATCTCAGTCAGAAAAATCCCGACTCTCCACCGCCAACCTTACTAGAAAATTTCATCGCCCCCATTTTGATGGATGTCAATCCTCAAAATCAAGCCAAAAATAAACAAGATAAGATCGAACGTTTGTCAGATTGAAATTTGCTGATATGACCAAATTATTATATCCCACCCTCGATTTATTCCTCTATCATCTCAACCCCGAAAAATTCCTCGCCAATTTACCAGACAAACTGCAAACAATCCTTTCTCCCTCCTTACTTGGCGACAAACCAGATTATCTTCCCTTACTCCCACCCGCCGGATATAATGACCAATTTTATCCTTTCGATTCAGTATGCCAAATCGGTGGTTATTCCGTCGATGGTTACTATTACCCAGTTCAATTAGGCGATACTTACGCTTTATTATTTGATTGTTCTGTTGATTGCGACTTAAATTATTTTCAACAACTCAAAAAATTAGCCACTCAGAAAGCAGATTTAGGACAAACCTGGATACTTTCCGGCTATCTTGACTCCCCAAAGGATAACCCAGATTTTATTGCCCAATTAGCCTACAAAGCCTTTCTGGGAAAAGAAGACCAACAGCAGCCAAAACGTAGTAAATTTTTAGATGCTACCGTATTTGAAATCGGACAAGCGCCCCAAGATTGGCAAGACCTCAGCGAAACCAATCATATAGTTATTATTATATATCCTACCGAAGAACACTACAAACAAAACGCACTTAACTTTTACGATTCTTGGATGAGGCTATTTTGCTACCGTCACAAAATAATCTGGGCATATCGAGAAACGCGACAACTGAAAAAGCAACTAGCCGAAGACTTCCAAACCAGCGTCAAAGAGTTACAAAACCTACCCCAACAAACCAACTTAACCAAGCTTCGCGCCGCCTTAGAAAGATGCAACCAAACACTCTCCAACTACGCCAACAATCTCAACTATTTAAGAATGCGACAAGCGGTGATAGAAGTCAACCTGCATAACTACCGAGAAACCTTAGACGACATCACCGAAAAAGCCAGTCAATTCGACAGCGAAACCAATCTGACTTCCTTCAGAGAATTTGCCAATTTAGTTAGCCAAAAATACCAAAAGCAAATCGAAAAAGACTATAGTAGCTTTAGCCCAGGCTTAGGAGTATTAGAAAATATTACTAATAATATTAGAGGAATAGTAGAGATAGAGCAAGTAGAGAGCGATCGGGCCTTTCAAGAAACAGTAGAACAATGGGGAATCGGCATAGGAGTAGCCGCCATAGCCGCCACTTCCATTTCTCCCTTCGTTCCCAACATCACCAAAAACGAATCCACCGACCCCCTCCCAGCAGCCGAAGCAGGAATCAACTTTCTTTTCACCTTTCTCTTCAGCATACTTCTCGGCATCTTCGCCAAATGGATTGCCAAAAGATTGATTAAATCCCGTCGTCCTCCCAAACCATAAAGCATATCGCCCTAACGCCCCATATTTCGCTTCATTCGTTCTAGCTCATCGTTTGCTTCCCAACTCTTAAATTGTTCATCCAAGGGGTCCGCGCCGCTGAAGGATGTGGGAGTGCGACCCTGGTTCCAACCGGCAGTTTGCGATTTTTGATCGGTTTTAGGGCTGGTACGATTTGCCTGAGCTTGAGCGGCTTTGGCGCGTACTTCCTGCCGTCGTTGCTGAATCCGACGCAGTAATTCTTGAGCCTGTCTAATCCGCTCTTTGAGTCCTTGCATATGTCCCCAAAGCTGATTGCCTTGGCGCAGTAAGGCGGCTTCTCTCTCTTGTGCGGGTTGCACTAAATCCAGTCTGTTCGCTGCCTTCGCCTTGTCAATGCGGACGTGCCAGCGTTGGATTTCTTGTGCAGTGGCAAGAATCTCATCTTCCGACTTTTTTTCTTGCAACTGGAGGTCAACAATCAGCCGCCGGGAGTCTTCCTCTTGTTCCCGCAGCTGTTCCTCTAGCGCTTGCAACTCCAGATGAGGATTGTTCCGCAGGAATTCTTCCAAGCGACTCTCTAAAAATCGGCTGAGATCTTCAAATACGCCCACTGCTAAAACTCACTAGATAGGTTATGTTAACTTAATCTTAATTTCCTTCAGAATTGCTGTCCGACATAAATGGAACGAACTTCACCATTCCGGCGGACGATCGCTTCATCGTTGCGAACTTCCACTAAAATCCAACCACTAGAAGCGATGCTTTCGCCTACGTGAATTCGGCGCGAAGCACCATTGACTTCAAAGATGGCGGCGGATTTGTCGCCTAACACCAGCACTCCCATTAAACTATGTTTGATGACTGGTACAGATGCGGACGCCTGTGTACTTTGCTGCGGTCTTGATGTCGGCGTCAGCGCTGGGTTAGGTGCCACTGCTGCGGCTGTAGGAGAGGGTGGTACGGCTGCGGGTAGAGGCGCGGTGGCGACTGTAGGAGATGAGGTTGGACGCGAACTTGCCGCTGCTGTAGGAGATGAAGTTGGGCGCGAACTTGCCGCTGCTGTAGGAGATGAAGTTGGGCGAGT